>JAQCMZ010000530.1 GCA_028274825.1 Haloferacaceae archaeon | reverse complement strand
TCCCGAAGGCAATAGAGACACTCAGCTGCTGTTGTGCCGAGAGATGACTGACAGTATGGGGCCGGCCACCGTGAGCGAACGACAGGTCTTTTAATGAACAGACCGCCTTTCATCCCGTGAATCGTCTCTATGGGCACTGCTGAATCACTTGGAGTGAGCGGGCTTCAAGAATACGCACGGAAGCCAAAGATCGCAGTGTTAGCCGTAGCTGCAGTGTATTTACTCGTGGACCTCGCCGCGAAGCTGGCTGATTTTTCTGTTTCTGCCGTCGGAATACGCCTGCTCGGCGGATACATCCCTGTCTCGAACGTTGTCGGATTCTTGATTGACGGACTGCTTCTCGGTCTTATCATCGGACTCGCGGGTGTTGGCCTCTCGATGACGTATAGCATCCTCGGCTTCGCGAATTTTGCTCACGGCGACTATCTCACAGCTGGCGCCTTCTCCGGGTGGGCTGCCGCATATCTTATGGCGATGATAACACTCCCGAATCTGAGCGTCGGATTTGGAAGTATCATTCTCCTGACCGCGCCGTCTCTAGTATCCGTCTGGACATCACCGATTGCCGTGCTGGCTGGACTGATTGTCTCGGCACTGGCAAGCATCATCCTCGTGCTTGGTCTCGACCGGATCGTCTACAAACCGATGCGAGACAAAGAGGGAATTTCGCTTCTTATTGCCTCTATCGGTGTGGCACTGGCGCTGCGATATCTCATCGTGTTCGTCTGGTCGACCTCAACCCGAGGAGTCACGTCGACGAACCCTGAGTCGCTTCCCTCATACACGCTCAGTATCGTCGACGGAACGTACACACTGAATCTTCACGAGATCACGATGGTTGTGGCAGCTGCCACATTGATGATCGGTGTTCATCTGCTCCTCCAGCGGACCAAACTCGGAAAAGCAATGCGCGCGATGTCGGACAACAAGCCGCTCGCGCAGGTCACTGGGATTCCGACCGAACGAGTCGTCCGTGCCACGTGGATTATTGGCGGCGGGCTCGCGGGTGTTGCTGGGTTTCTGATCATCCTCGAGCGCGGTGTGCTCTCGTTTAATTTCGGCTGGCGTCTCCTCCTGTTCATCTTTTCGGGAGTCATTCTCGGCGGGATCGGCTCGATATACGGTGCTATCGGCGGTGGAATCATCATCGGTGTCGCGTCACGGATGTCGCTCGTGTGGCTTCCCTCCGGATTCCCGCGTATCGCCGCGTTTGTGGTGATGGTTCTCGTTCTCCTGTATCGGCCGGCAGGTCTCTTCTCGGGGGTGTCTACTGCATGAGCCTCGCACAGCGCGCGTGGGAAGCGGTTCCTCCGGGAATCAGAGATGATGACACCCGGCTTATCGCCGCGCTTTTGACCACTATCGGCATCATCTATTTCATTATCGGCGGTCTCCAGGCGGTCTTTGCCGGCTCCGCGGTCATCAATGCTGCATTCCAGACGCTCCAATCGATTCTGTTTCTCTCTGGAGTGTATGCGCTCCTCGCGATCGCGCTGAATCTTCACTGGGGATACACCGGGTTGTTCAATATCGGTGTTGCCGGGTTTATGGCCGTCGGCGTCTATACGATGTCTATTCTCGCGGCGGCGCCTGACGGACTCCCGCCCGGACTCGGACTGCCGGTGCCGATAGCTATCGTAGGTGGGGTCCTCGCGGCGGCGATTGTCGGCGGGATCGCGGCGATCCCGGCGCTTCAACTCGATGCTGACTACTTTGCGATTGTCACGGTGGGTTTTTCAGAGATCATCCGATACACGCTTCTCGCGGACACGTTTTCTGGCACCGTCACCGACCCGGCATCAAGCCAGTATAACGTCGTGAGTGTGGCCGGATTTGAGTTTGGAACCGGCGGCGGTCGCGGGATCAGCACGCCACTTGGCGCGCCGCTGGATTTCCTGTTTGAGGGGCCGCTCGGGGTGGTTGGGAATACGCTCAAGACCGTTGGCGGGGCAGTGGGGATCCTCCCGCAGGTTGTTGAGACGACGACATACACCGTTATCATCCTCGTTCTGGTCGTGACGGGGTATTACGTTCTGGCTCGGCGAATCGGTAATTCTCCGTTCGGACGCGTGCTGAAGGCGATCCGTGAAGACGAGACTGCCGCCCAGTCGCTGGGGAAAGACACCCGCGTGTTCAAAATCAAGGTGTTCATGCTTGGCAGCGCGCTGATGGGACTCGCAGGGATCCTCTGGCAGGGCACCTACGGTTTCGTCAATCCCAATACGTTCAAACCGCTCGTCACCTTCTATGTGTTTACGGCACTGATTGTGGGTGGACCGGGTTCGAACACGGGTAGCGTCGTCGGCGGAGCTGTCTTCGCGTCGCTCCTGTTACAGGGCCCACGACGGCTCGCAGGGCTAATCAACGCACTCGCCGAATTTCTCACTGGCGGCGGTCTTCCGGCTCCGGAAAACTCCTGGGTTGCACTCTCATCGCTTGATCCCACACTGTGGCTCGGATATCTCGTCGCACAGATGCCGAATCTGAAGTTTATTTTCCTCGGCGCGGTGATTATATATCTGATGCAAACCCGCTCGGAAGGGCTTCTCGGCCATCGGAAAGAGTCGGCCTCCAGTGTCGACCTCTCCGAGCGGCCACAGACGACCGACTCCGAATCGGCAGGTGGTCAACCGGCCGTCGACGGAGGTGAGACGCGTGAGTGAGCCAGACTCTGGCGGCGGTGATGCCGCGACAGTGACCTCAACTGCTTCTGACGACACCAGCACAGAGTCGGTCGATGGTGTGTCGGCCGATTCTGCCGTTGAGAAGTCCGCAGACACCACCTCTCGCGGCGTCCCGCTTCGCGTGGAGGATCTGCAGATGCGGTTTGGCGGGATCACTGCGATTGACGGCGCATCCTTCGATATCAAAGAGGGCTCGCTGACAGGGCTGATTGGTCCAAATGGGGCGGGCAAGTCGACGACGTTCAACTGTATCACGGGGGTGCACACCCCCGATGAAGGGCGTATCCTATTTGACGGGACCGACATCACCGGCCAGCGCCCGCACGAAATCGCTCAGCAAGGACTGGTCCGGACGTTCCAAATCACGCGTGAACTCGCAGAGATGACCGTCCTCGAGAATCTCATGCTCGCACCACAGGGGCAACAAGGAGAGAAGTTGACACACGCCGTTACGCCAGGACTGCGTGAGGAAGTCAAACGAGATGAGGAGGCGATCCGCGAGAGGGTCTGGGAGATGCTGGAACTGTTCGAGATCGACCATCTCGCAGAGGAGTACGCCGGCACTCTCTCGGGAGGACAGCGGAAACTTTTGGAACTGGCACGCACGCTCATGACAGACCCCGATGTCCTCCTGTTAGACGAGCCTTTTGCCGGCGTCAACCCCACACTTGAAAAGCAACTCCTTGATCACATTCACGATCTGGCCGACCGCGGCTACACTTTTCTGCTGGTCGAACACGATATGGATTTGATCATGGACAACTGCGAACAGATCATAGTAATGCACCAGGGGAAGGTACTGGCGGAGGGGACTGATGCGGATATCCGAGACAACGAGCAGGTTGTCGAGGCGTACCTTGGTGAATCAGTATGAGCACTGACAGTGACCACACCCACCCGGTGACGGTGTCTGACGGTATCCTCACCGTGCGAGATCTCGACGCCGGATACGGTGATTTGCAGATCCTCGAAACCGTGGATCTCGACGTTGCTGACGGCGAATACGTGACGATCGTCGGCCCGAACGGCGCCGGCAAATCCACGCTGATGAAGAGTGTGTTCGGACTCACCGACTATATGGGAGGGGCGATTCAGTTTGACGACTCTGCCATCGCGGGGATGGCCCCAGAAGAGATCATCCACGAGGGGATTGGATACGTCCCGCAAACAGAGAATATTTTCGGCACACTCTCCGTTCGTGAAAATCTCGAGATGGGTGCATACATTCTGGATGACGTGCCGGAAGACCGCATCCAGACGGTGTACGATTACTTCCCGATTCTCGCCGAAAGAGAGACCCAGCGAGTCGACGCTATGTCTGGCGGCCAACAGCAGATGGTTGCGATGGGGCGCGCGCTCATGTTGGACCCGGAATTACTGCTTCTTGACGAGCCGTCCGCGGGGCTTGCACCTGACCTCGTGAATGAAATGTTCGACCGCATCGACCGGATCAACGCAGACGGAACGGCAGTGTTGATGGTCGAGCAGAACGCCAAAGAGGCGCTTCGCCGGTGTGATCGTGGATACGTCCTGGTTCGCGGGCAAAATCGGTATATGAATGCTGGTGACGCGCTGTTAGAGGACGAACAGGTTCGGCAGGACTTCCTCGGCGGCTAATCTCAGCCGACCCCCCAATAAGACGAGAGCATTCGCGACCGAGTTACTGACCGAACGCCACAGAGTCGGTTTCTGCGAAGTCGCGGTCCTGCACCTCGGAGATGGCGTACGAGACGGCCTCCATATCTCCGTTTTCGTCAATGTTACAGGCAGATGAGGCGCCTTGATAATTGATCTCATCACCTGCCGCGGCAGCCGCGATGGCATCTGCGAGACTGTCCGGACCGAACTCTTCTCCCTCTGGGTTTGCGGCCCGTCGGTAATTGTCACGGACGGCTTCGCCGTTGTTTTCACCGGCATAGACGTTCGCCAAGAGGCTGACTGCCGTCGCATCGTACGCTTGCGCATTGAACACACCCGGCTCACGGCCGTATTCATCGTTGTAGAGACTATTGAATGCATCACGGCCGGGGCCGGACGCCTTTGGTGCAGTCCCAGTGACGTTCGTCATGTCGCTGTCGACATTGTCCGGCAAGTCGTTCTCGATGAGCCCGTCCGTGACGACGATATCCTGGCCTGAATCGTACTGGCCGAAGTAGTCACGGAACAGTTGGATGCCAGAGGCGGGGTAGCCAATCACGACCATCATCTCTGGGCTGGCTCCCAGTGCGGTCTCCAACTGAGCGCTGTACGAGGATTGTTCTTTTTGAAACGCAACCTGTTCGGTGACGGTGCCACCGCGCTCCTCGAATGATTCTGTGAACGACTGGGATAGTGCCTGTCCGTACGAGTTGTTCACGTACATCGTCACGGCATCCGTGTTTCCGAGTCGTTCACTCCCCACCTGCGCGATGACTTGTCCTTGAAGTGCGTCCGATGGGGCCGTTCGGAACACGTAGTCGTCATCCTCCAGCGCTGTCACCTCTGGCGATGTCGACGACGGCGAACAGCCAACCGTCGAGTTCGGGATTAACACCTCTCGAGTCACCTGCAGATTCACGCCCGAGGAGGCTGTCCCGGTGACAGCTGGATACCCGTTATTGACGAGTGTGTTAGCTCCCTGAATACCAGCTTGAGGATTTGTCTCTGTGTCCTCTTGTTGTATGTCGATCGTGAACTCAGTCTCGCCTTCCAACTGTGTTTGCGGGAGAATAGCACCGTCCCGGATTGGTTTGCCGAGCGACCCGAGATCACCCGTCAACGGCAGTAATACGCCCTGTTTCAGCGTGCGACCGCTCCTACTCTCGTCATCACCGCTACTACCACCGTCGTCGCCGCCACTACTCTCGTCGCCACCGTCTCCACTTCCATCGCCACCGCCCGTACAACCAGCAAAGCCTGTGACACCTGCCACACCCAGAGCTTTCATAACCGAGCGTCTGTCGAGATTCTTTGTCATCGTATTGTCTCCTTTTAGTTCACATGGCTTAAAAGTGATTGCGCGGGTGCGTATCGACGTGGGTTCGAACTGACTCGCTCGGAGCACTGAGCGCAGGTATCAGTCGGTCGGGGGGTTGTCGACCCGTGTTCTGTATTCTCGCACACGACCGGTTCGGCGGAGACTCCCATTCTGATTCCTGCGAGCAGTCACAAGACGCCAGCGCACAAGCCCGCAGCTACGGGGGAGAAAGCGCCAAAGCAGTGTAAGACATCGAATCGCGCTGATTAGTGTCTGTACCGGCATGACGATTCGTCCCGATACTGAGAGTTGCTAAAACGATGTCTCTCGACACGCACAATTAGACTGTTCGTCACAATCAGTATCAGACACACAAATCACGTCTCACAGCGCCAGATCTTGTGAGCCAGGGGCCTATCAGCCTGCTCGTTTCGTCTCGGAGACACTGACCGAGACCGAGCCCTAGCCCTGTCGACTCCCGGTTGGCAAGCACTCTGAGAAAGCCCCTCGCTCGAACGGACGCAGCATGATGATGATTGTCCACCTGGTGTGTGATACTCGGGTCGGGTGTCCACCGACACGTCAGTTGCTTCACGAGGGGTCGTTGACAACCCTCAGTGGTCGTCGAAGCCATCGAGCCGGGTCTGAAGCCCCGCAGCCATCGTCGATTTCCGACGGAGCCGACTCGGTGAGACTGGCAGTCTCCCGGCAACTGCGCTGACGGCTTCACCGAACGATTCGGCAGTTCCGTGATTCCCCTCGAATGCATTCCGGACCGTCTCCCTGACCTGCCAAACACCGACGGGACCCCAGTAGTCGTCGGAGACGTGTCTACACACGAGCACTTTCGCTTGACTGCCACGGTTGGCAAGGTGTTCTAACGCCGCGAGACGTGCTGCATAGTACGCGCCGGCGGTTTCGTCGACATACCCGGTCCGGCCTTCTCGGCCTTCGTGTGCTGCCGCGAGATACGTCCCGGCGTTCGGGTCTGGATTCCAGATCGATCCCGGTGACTTCACTTCGACGAGTTCGTATTCCCACTCTCCCGGGGCGAGTATCACCCAGAAGGTGTTGCCGAGGAACTCGTTCCGGTGGAGTTCCACTTGACCGATCGAGGTGGTGCTGTGGGTCTGACCGCGGAGGTACCGGCCAATCGTATCGTCGACGGCCGTGATTGACCACCGTGTGGGGACAAGACGGCGCTGACCCTCGCGACCCAGAGCGCCTGCTGACAAGACAGTGTTGATATCGCAAATATCGAATCCCCGCCGATAGAGGTACGTCATCGCCCCGCTTGCCTGCCAGTCATCGTCCTCGAGAGTCTTCTCGATAACTGACGGGACGTGGGGGTTTTCGCCCAATGTTGCCTCGCGCGCTGGGGCTCGCGGCCCGGTCGGCGTGGCGATATCGTCGCGGTTCACGTCAAGATCAATCTCTGGCCCCGTCTCGAGATCGATTTCTACCTCAACCGGCCGGTCAGCAATCGCAATCTCTCGTTGCACCCCGAGAAATCCGTTCCACGAATCGTGGACGTCTGTGGCGTCCATCCGACGGGTAGAGTTGAGCAGACTGGTGCGCCGCTCGAAGACATCGGCAATGGAGACACCCTCGTCATACCACTGTCCAGACGTTTCAAACTGAGCCGCCTGGGTTTCGCGGCCGACCGGCGATAACACACCTGTCGATAACTTCGGATATCCGCTACTCCCGACGAAAATCGACGGCGAGACGCTCCCGACAATCGTATTATCCGAGACGTGTTCCTCAAACCGATGCTCGAACTCTTCGAGATGGTCGAGTATTGCATAGTCTTTCTCGACAGCCAGCCGTCGCCGCTGTGCGCGCTGGTTTTCTTCGAAGTCGAGATACTCATCAAGCCGCATCTACTCGTCATTCCCGGCGGCAGCTACTCAAAGTTGTGCCCCTGCCCTTGCTCTTACTCTAACCACGGGCTCAAACTCAGACCCGGATCCGGAGCCGGATCCGGAGCCGGAGCCGGACCCAGACCCAGACCCAGACCCAGACCTGAATCTGGACTCGAACTCGACGGAGACTGTTCTCGTCAGTTATGAATCCCCATCGCCTCGATCTGCTCTTGATATCGGTTGCGGATGGTGACCTCGGTCACCTGAGCGACACCGGCGACTTCTCGTTGAGTTCGTTTGTCATCACACAATAGAGACGCAGCGTAAATGGCCGCTGCTGCAAAGCCAGTTGGTGATTTCCCCGATAATAGCCCTTGCTCAGCGGTCGTCTCGATAATATCGGTCGCTTTCAGTTGGACCTGCTCTGGGAGTTGTAATTCCGAACAGAATCGTGGGACGTACTTTTTCGGGTCGACCGGCTTTATGCCCAGATTGAGTTCCTGTGACACGTATCGGTACGTTCGGCCGATCTCTTTCCGCTCAACCCGCGATATCTCGGATATCTCTTCGAGTGACCGAGGAATCCCCTCGCGACGACACGCGGCGTACAACGATGATGTCGAAACACCTTCAATAGAGCGGCCCCGAATGATATCTTCATCGAGTGCGCTCCGATAGATGACGGAGGCAACTTCTCTGACGGAGCGAGGGACGCCGAGCGCGGAAGCCATCCGGTCGATTTCTGAGAGTGCGAACTGGAGGTTGCGTTCGCCGGCATCTTTCGTTCGGATCCGTTCTTGCCACTTCCGGAGGCGGTTCATCTGTGACCGCTTTCTTGAGGAGATCGACCGGCCGTACGCGTCTTTGTCTTTCCAGTCGATTGTCGTCGTCAATCCCTTGTCGTGCATCGTCTGAGTGGTGGGCGCACCTACCCGGGATTTTTGTTGCCGTTCAGAGTGATTGAACGCACGCCACTCTGGCCCGCGGTCGATCTGTTCTTCCTTGATAATCAGCCCTGTCTCCTCGTGGATCACCTCGCCGTCTGCAGTCCGAATCAGATCTTCTTGATCAACGTCGTCTAAATCGAGTTCGGCAGCGACCTCGTTTCCGCCGTCTTCCCCACGTTCATCCTGCCCTGTCTGCTCATTGTCATTGTCTCGCTGGCGGATAGGCCGTGTCATTGTACCTTTGTAGTAATCTCATCATCTTTATTAAAGGTTTCAGACCTTTTGTCTGGCCCGAACGAACACGGTCTGTGTGACTCCTGCAGAACTTCATCTACTTGTATCTGTATAATCACCCGACTCCCCGCCTACAGACCGAGGGACGGCGTGTATCCGTCTCGCAGACAGATGTCGGCGTAACTGGCCGACCGCACGACGAGTGGGACAACTCTTTGATTGCGGGGACCAGAACGACACTCATGCCGACGATAGAGTGTGACACCACGACCGCACGAGAGCGGTTAGAGGCGGCTGGTGTTGATATCGAGCCGGGAAACACCGATCACGAGCGGTGGCGAGCCCGGCGTCAGGGAGCAACTGCGGTCGCCTATGATGGGAAAGTCGTCGTTCAGGGGAGCGATCCGACCACACTGACGCTCGCTCTCCGAGACGGAGGCGGGCGTGCACATGTGTACTTTGACGGCGCTTCTCGAGGCAATCCCGGCCCGGCGGCCGTCGGGTGGGCAATTGTCTCCAGTGATGGAATCGTCGCAGAGGGCGGCGAGCAGATTGGAGAGACGACGAACAATCGCGCAGAATACAACGCACTGATTCGTGCCCTGCAGGCGGCTCGTAACTACGGGCTCTCAGAACTCGACCTCCGCGGCGATTCAGAGCTTATTATCAAGCAAGTCCGTGGTGAGTGGGATACTAACAATCCTCACCTGAAGGAAAACCGGGTGGAGGCTCGTGAACTTCTGACAGAGTTTGATCGGTGGTCGCTGGAACACATTCCGCGGGAAATAAACGAGCGTGCCGATGCACTAGCTAACGAGGCACTCGATGACAGCTGACGACCCCGATCCTGACACGGAAACGAGCGGGCCGCCCGAGACACCGACTTCGAATCCAACGGAGACATCGCCGGCACAATCCGATAGAGATCTGTCACACCAGCCCAGCCAGGACTCTGGTTCTGAAACTGACGTGACTCCCGGCCGCGACGCAAGCGATAGTGAACCGACTTCCAGGAGTGAGCCTGAGAGCCCGGATCCTGAGAGCGGCGACGAGAACCCCTCCGAGTGGACAAAAGAGATTCCACAGGAGACCGTCGAGGAAGCGAGCCGACTGACACGGGTGGCAAGACGCGCGGGTGATCCTGCGGAAGCGACAGCCTACCGGCGGCAGCGGGACCAACTCATCAGCGGATACGGATTCGACGCCCGGGTCCGGGACAGTGACGACACGTTAGTCTGCTATCCAGCCGAGTGGATCGAAGACGGAAAGGTTCGATTGGACCGGGTGACCGACCGTGACCGGGCGATTGAGGCCCCGCTGTCGGGTTCTGGAGACTCAGACGAGTGGGACAGTGTCGAAACACACAATGCCGCGCTCGTCGCACAGATTCGGGCAGAATACGGGCAATCCCACGCCACAAACGCTCGAGCGCTGGCGGATTTCATGGGTAATCACTACACTAGACGATTTAATACAGCGACTCCCGAACAGCTTGAGGAATTCCGGACGGAGTATTATCGGCGCAATGTGTGGCCGACCGATAATCAGCGTGAACTGCTGGAACGGACGCTGCAGATACTCGATGAGACCGCAGAAAAATAGTGCCCGGAGTCTACGATAGGGAGGCCCGGGTCCCTACGCGTCGGTTAGTTCTGCAACGTCACTGGCGCGGCTCTCGTTGGTAACGTACTTCGAGAGAACCCATTCAATCCGACTGAGTACTGCTTCCCCACCGTCGTCGGTAAGTCCGTACTGATTGGTTCGCTTGTCGAGTTCACTCTTCTCGACGAGCCCTATGGTGACAAGATCGTCGAGGTTCGGATACAGACGGCCGTGATTGACTTCACTCCCGTAGTAACTCTCGAGTTCGCGCTTGATTGCGAGCCCGTACATCGGTTCTTCAGCCAGAATCGTGAGGATATTCTGCTGGAACGCAGTGAGATCTCGCACAATTTCTACTTGATCGTTAACCGCTTGTGCCTCTGACATACCTTTCGGGGGTATTGACGATAGCATTTAACGCTTGCCAACTGACACGTAACGTGAAATAGCCGCGCTCTCATGCGATCTATACATGTATATATGTTTACTCACGCGTGAGTAAAATATTGTAATCAACCTCGCAGAGTGAGTCACCGTGACAGCGCTGTGTAGTCGGGAGAGTCACGTTCCTGAGAGTCTCGAATCGCGAGTGAAACGTCTCGCACGATGGGAAGATCACTGAAGAATCGCGGTGCCACTCCCCAAGAGTATTGTTGTGCGGAGCGCCAGTGTGGCAAGTGACGGTGATTTTTTATTTGTCCGTCTCCCGCGGTCGGCTTGAACTGGCTCCCGATCTGTGGTGGTTGTGATTCTGCGGAGGTCGCTCTATGACGACTCAACGCCTCTCGTCACGGTGCCGGTGGCACTCGTTGAGCGGGGCCAGAGTCACATTGTAGTTGTGAATTCGTGAATCGCCTCAGGTTCGAGCCTCGAAGCCTCTCTCTAGGACAGTAGCCCAGTAACTGAGATGATTCCTACTGGATTCCCCTGGCCGCGGTAGTCGGGTTGGAATTATATGCTTCTGTCCGTACTGTCAGTTGTGAGCTATGAGGTCGCGATCAAACCATCCGCGCGTAAGCGGAACGCTAAGGTGGGACGATTCGTCTTCGAAAAGGGGAGCCGCCGGGAACTCTCCCACAGGGACGCAGCAGACCGGTGGGCTGCAGAGCTGTCAGTCGGTGATGGGCACGTCTGGATCGCGGCTGCTCACCCAGCGGACCAGAGCAGTGCTGACGGGTATCTTGTTTCTCGGGCGACTAATGATAAATTGGAGGCTGCATATGACAAACGTCGTCGCCGGTTCCGTGGTGGGACTGATTACGAGCAGAATCAACTGTGAACGGCGGGTTACTGAGTGCTGAGATAACCTCTTTTGTCAGCCGCCGGGAGACAAACTGAACTGACTGTCTGCCACTCTTGCTGAGACACGCTCTCGATTGTGTCTCAGTTTGACCGCTCTCCAAAGTCGCCTCAGAGAGCACATGCCAGAATCATATGTGACGAATCTCGGGGTCAGGGACTTCGGGACACTGCCGGCGTCTCATCATCACGAGAACGGTCAGTGATCAATGGAATTTCTGGGTAACTGAGACGAGTAGGTCGCCGAAAAAACGCGTCTCTGCTCTATATCTGCCACCGAGGATGCCCAACACTTCTGTGAACTACTATACTTTCTAATCAGTTCGAAGTCTCCGGTTGAGGCTGCACTCTATTACCAGACGAGTACCAGTCCCACCGACTGTTCCCCAGAGGAATCGGCTAGAATCTACACACAGACCGTTTCTATGGTGGTTACGAGACAAAATGAGACAAAATGAGACGAGCCGAAACGGGGGTGCGTCACCATGACTCGACTACTCCCGTCACACCGCCGATGACGCCTGGTGAGGGGAGCCACAGTTGTCTCAGTTCGACAGCCAGAGCGGAATTACGCTCTTCAATATCCTTCGGGAGCTATCTTTGAACATTACTGTCGCCTGGCTAACTAGCGCAATACACTATCTGATCGTGGTGACGGGGTTGACCCTCTCACGTTTCAAGACACTCGCTTTCTGCTAGTTGTAAGGACAAAGTGCAGTCC
>JAQCMZ010000527.1 GCA_028274825.1 Haloferacaceae archaeon | reverse complement strand
TGCCGTCAAAGACCTCCTGTATGAAGATCACTTACCAGTCCTGTTGGAGCAAGACATGGTCACGATCAACGATGAACTCGGCACCGTCCAGTTCACGGCTCACGACCTGATTGGGTCGTCCTCCCAGGACAGCCCGCAGCCGCCACTTGCAGCCAACGAGTGAACTACCCCGCCCCACTCGCTCGGCTTCGCCTCGCTCCGTGAGGACGGGGGCTTACCGCCTGTGAACCGCTAAGACCGCGGCCCGTGTGAAGTTCGACTTTCCAGACCGCCCCATCAACAGCGAACACTCAATAGTTTCTCACCCGAGTTAGACACGCTCTCAGCGCACGGTCTCGATTCCTCCGTGGGCGGTCTCGGTAATCGAAAGTGACCGGGAAAGTGAGTGGTCAGTTTTCGATCGGCTCCCGAAACGCCGCGGAAAAGTCTTCGACTTGCCGAGCCTGCACGTGCAGCGCGACCACATCGTCCGGGTGAAATACAGTCTGTTTTGTCGGTTGAACGAGACCCCTGTCCCGTTGAATCGAAATAACGGCTACGTCGTCAAGATATCCTTCTTTACTCGCTGTCTCCAGTGTTAGCCCCGTAATGGGTGCATCTTTGACGACTGTCACTTCGATGAGCCTGTCACGGTCGATCGGTGTTTGTGGTTGAGACGAGACAATTTCGTCTGAGTCCGGTCCAAATGGGGTATAAGGGCTCTGGACGGCCGTTTGGAGCAACTCTTCATCTTCGATTTGAATATTCAATTCCGACAGGGCACGCGCGATGTTTCGGAGATCTTCCGTAGACTCCCCGACTGCGACGACGTGCAGATCGCGGCGTCCGGCCATCAGTACTCGCACGTTGATTACGCCGGGTATTGATTGGGCTGCCAACGCCAGTCGTTCGCGGTCGGCGGCCGGCACCGTACACATATACATCGATGTCAGACGGCCATCCGCCTGTTCGAAATCGATATCAGCCGTATACCCGCGGATCACACCATTTTCCTCTAACTGCTCAATCCGATTCCGGATCGTCCCAGCCGACACGTCAAGCCCTTCGGCAATCATAGGTGCGGATGTGTCGCGGGCATCCTCCATCAGTGCATAGATAATTTGCCGGTCGATATCGTCTAGACGGACAGTCATGATTCTTCTATCGACTGAACTCTAGTAAAACGCGCGAAAGCCACACATATCGGAGTCTCGTTGATACGCGGTAAGGCGAGTAGTCTGTTTGTTCTGCATCTTTACAAATGGGTCAAGACGAATGCCACGGGTCGTGACCCCGAGACAGTCCACTACCGGGTCATCGCGACTGTTTGGCTATCCGCCACTGGGTTATAAACTGCCTTCGGAAAGCGGTATTACACCGCGCATGTTTTGTACATCGCCTCAAATACTGGGTATGGCTGAACCAATACTCATCTCATTCGAACTTCCGGACATTGAGCCGCTCTCTCAGACGCTCATCGAGAGTCTGGCCCCACTACCGGTAGTCCTCGTAGGACATTATGCGGTCCCCGAGCAGACCCCGTCTGAAGACGCTCGACGAGAATTCGGTGAAGACGCAACAGCAAAGCTCGAACAAGAGGCAGAGCGGTTCGAACAGGCAGACTCACCGGTCGAAACACGCCTGGAGTTCGGCAAGGATCGCGCATCCACTGTGGACCGCATCGCGGACGAAGAAGACTGCACCGCGGAGTTGATCGCTACCTCCACAGGGGAATTGCAGCGCATCTTAGTCCCGATTCCGCCCGTTGCAGAGTTTGATCGGTTACCACGGTTTCTGAAGCTCTTTTCCGGCGACACGACAGACCGAATCACGCTATTTCACGTCGTGGAAGGTGAAGAACGGATCACCGCGGGAGAAGAAATCCTTCGAGAACAACGCGAGGGGCTCATTGACGCTGAGTTCGATTCTGAACGGATCGAAACGCGACTCTCTGAGGGATCACATGACGACGAAATCCTGGATATCGCCGAGGACTACGATGCGGTCGTGATGTACTCCGCAGAGTCGCGGCTTGGAGACCGTATCTTCGGCAACCTGCCCAATCGTATCTCCGCCCGGAGCGAGAATCCGGTGATTGTAGTTCGGCGGGATTACTAACCACTCAGGTGCGGCCAAGTACTGTCAGGTAGTGATCCGGCCCGACCCGCTCCGACTCTCAAGGATCTAACACGGTCCAGTCAATCCCGATCGGACTCAGCCCAATCGCACTCCTGGCATTTGTACCCGGTGACGAACTCTGTGATACTCGGCATGTACCCCACCTGGAGAACATTCTCTCCGCAATCCGGGCACTCCCGGCCAGCGTCTTCGATATCTTCAGCTTCCATCGGCCGTTCCCCCTCGACCAGTTCGGCCAGTCGCTCTGGGGTGACCATTCGCCCTTGGACGACGCGATTACTCATACAGCACTACAGGAACACCAGCATCAAAAGTCCGGCGTCAGCAGTCGATTGGAGCCAAAATGAGGACCTGAACCTGGATCACCGGTGAACTGCTTTCGACAGCAGCGTCACAGCGGGAACAGCGCGGAAGCCAACGGCTTGAGCCGTGGGAGGAAGCGCGTAATCGGTATGCGACTTCACCGAAACGTATAATATCCGTCTCACAGGCCCAGAAGCGGCCGGTGAGACGGGCAGTCTGTCAGCCCTACCGGTGGGGATACTGAACGAGTCCCTCTGACTTCCCTGCTGGAAGCCGCCTGAGAAAGCCCGGGTTTCGAAAGAGATGGGCGTGGGGCTGTCCGCTCGTGGAGCACGACACTTGCGAGTCCACCGACAAGCCCACCCGTTTACGGATGGGGGAGCTGACGACAACTGACGAGGCCTCATCTCAATAATGATACTATTATTCTC
The DNA here is from genome assembly GCA_028274825.1 of Haloferacaceae archaeon. Lineage (GTDB taxonomy): Archaea > Halobacteriota > Halobacteria > Halobacteriales > Haloferacaceae > J07HR59. Next base: position 1,075 of record JAQCMZ010000527.1, on the reverse strand, counting down.
ATCCCGCTCAACACGCGATTTCCGGACAGCAGAAACTCACAGCCATGGGGCCCGAGAATTGTCTTCTGGGTACTCGGGATCGCTGTCTGATGATCCATCTCCAGACACGTGCGTTGGCTCACTCTCTACACTCTTTGATGCTGGATTAACAGTTCCGCCATCTGCAACCTCCGGCCCTGGAGTGACGACTCCGCCCTCTGAGTCGGGGGAGCTGGCAGCGGCACGAACAGGCTCGCCATCGTCGATCTGACTGTCAGGTAGCGTCTCACTGTACTCGCCCTCGGGGTCATACGAGAGCAGACCGGTGACAGCCAACACCGCCAGGGCAATGGGTGCCTCTGTCTGTAACACTCCCAAGATTGGCAGTGCGAGCACTCCAAGAGCGACGGCGGACCCGAACCGGAACCGGTCAATATCAACTCGACCTCTCAATTGCGGCCCTAACAGCGCAACCACCAGCGCGAACGCGACACCAGTCGCAGCAGTGGCAGCGCCCATCGCGGTGACGTACACATCGGACGCGATCTGGAGGTTGGCGCCGGTCGGCTGAATGCTGGCGACCAGCCCGAGACTGACGATAACCCACGGGCTGGGGAGGAACTCACCGACTTTCGAACTAGCAGTTTTCGCAGCAATCGCGAGGATAACGACTCCCGCGAATCGGGTGAAGATCTCCAAGTCGAGGACACTGTCGAGAGTCGCGGCAATCGTCGCTTCCAGTGCTGCGAGAGGGATAATCAACGCCCCAATCAGGAGGATCTTGCCAACCTGTTCGCGGGGTTCACCGTCCATCTCCGCGAGGACGACCGCCATAGTCGCTGACCCGCCGAAAATCAACAGCCCAGTCTCGAGGATTCCAACAGGCGAGGAGAGTGCCCCGGCGATGACGAGTGCAGGAAAGATCCCATCGATGAGCGGTAACGCCATCACCGTCGCCAGTAGCTTGGTGGGACCTCCTACCAACTCCTCGAGACGGAGTGCGACTGGATGTTCTGAGACACTCATCCAGAATTAACAGACACCCTCACCGGCGGGTAAACGGCATCTATGAGGTCGCCTCCGACACTGACAGACG
>JAQCMZ010000522.1 GCA_028274825.1 Haloferacaceae archaeon | reverse complement strand
ACAGCGCGTGGCCGGCGGCAAAGCAGCCACCGACCAGTGCTGAGAGCTTCGGATTCCCGGCTTCGTGTGTGAGGGCGGTGATCCCAGCGACATGGTCGGGCTCAATACCGTGGGTGATCCCCAACAGCCCGGCTGTGAGGAGATAGCCGACACCCGCGGTCAGTCCGAGCCCAAGCCCGAGGTCGGTCAGTGGCTCAACCATTGTCCTCCACAGGCGGGCGCGAATCGCGCTGTCGCGGTCGACAGGGTCGTGATGCTGTTGCGGACAGTCGTTGAATTTCTGTCTTTCTGTTCCGATAGTACATTCGATCGCGTCTTTTCGCACTATGGGTATAATTGTTGACGATATCGCAATATCTGCTCGAACACGCGCCATGATATCAACTGCGTCATGCATCTGAATCCGGCTAATGAACGTGAGAATAGCGGTCGATTACAGTCACTATTGAGCAAATAACTACTTAGCGAGCTATTTGTTTGGGAGTCGACAATGCAGTGTTGAACTGATCCAAATCATGTGGACAAGTGTTTATAATATAAGGCTATAACTAGTATAATCATTTCCTCTGATCATATATTCACTGGTATTGACTAAGATAGAAGCGTTTATATACAGTCTTCATCTCCACAGAAATGTTCGATATGAGCAGACAAACGATTTTGAATGCGGCTGACCAAGTTGCATACACACCAAAAAATAGAGAATGTATGGAGGAAAATGAATGAGCAAAAATCGTATTTCACAACGATTAATACTCGATACCAGCACACCCGGTGTTGGTGAGGCACTCACGGGCTGTTCCGGTGACAACGGCGGCAGCTTGGTTAACCGTTACTTCGATATGTGCCCCGGCATTTCCTGGGCTAAGATGGAGGCTGAGTGATAATGGTAAATGGTGTTAATCTTTTCTTCCAATTCCTTGATAGCTTTGCGTTCATCGTGCTGTCGGCCATCGGGCTAGCAGTCATTTTCGGGATGATGGGAGTCATCAATCTCGCACACGGCGAACTAATCATGATAGGTGCGTACGGGACGACGCTAGCATACAATGCAGGTTCTCCACTCGTTCTCGCGATGGTGGTCGGCATCATCTCGGCGGCAGCCGCCGGTCTGGTGATCGAACGAACAATTATCAAGCGACTCTATCAGCGGCCACTCGATTCGATGGTCGCGACTTGGGCACTCGGAATTACAATCACACAGGTTTTCCGTATAGTCTTCGGGAACTCGCTATCCGGTATTGGTATACCCCTTGGATCGATCCAGTACGGCGGGTTCTCGTACTCGGCGTATCGGACGCTGCTGTCGGTCGTCGCACTCGTCGTCCTCGCCTCCGCCTACCTGGTGTTTACCCGAACCGAGTTCGGCATCAAGGCCCGCGCGACGATCCAAGACGACGATACCGCCCGAGCAATGGGTATCGATACCGATCATATGTACACGATGACGTTCGTCATTGGCTGCGCGCTCGCCGGGCTAACTGGTGCATTGTACGCGCCGGCACTGGCTATCGTTCCCGGGATGGGATCAAGCTTCCTCGTCGAAGCGTTCGTCGCAGTCGTGTCCGGCGGGACATCCGTCCTGCTCGGTACGACGCTCGCAGCGGGTGTCCTCGGCTCGGCAAGCGCATTCTTTACCAACCTCTACGGGGCATTCATTGGCCAGGTGGCGATGCTGATTGTCGCCATTCTCATCCTCCGATTCCTGCCGGCCGGACTGTCCGGTGTTGTCGAAAACGTTCGCGAACAGATGGAGCGTGAGAGCTGATGAGCGAGAAGGGTTTTATGTCGCGGCTCCGCGACCGGTTTGAGGGGCCGAACACCATCGGTAACTCTCGTGGGTTCTGGGTCGGCTTCATCGCCGCACTCGCGATCGCGTTCGCGTACCCGCTGTCTGCTGGGGGCTATCAGTCCGCGAACACAGCACTGTTTCTGGTGTACGCGATCCTTGGGCTATCGCTGTCGTTCGTCTGGGGTTACAGCGGCGTATTGAGCTTCGGTCAGGTCATATTCTTTGGATTCGGCGGCTACACATTCGGGATCGTGACACTCAACATCGACAGCACAGTCGGGATCATGGCGGCGATTCCGATCGCGGTGGCGATCGCCACGCTGGTCGCGTTCGGGCTCGGATACTTCATGTTCTACGGGCGGGTGACCGGCGTCTTCGTGGCAATCATCACGCTCGTTACGACGATCGTTATGCAGACGTTCATGGCACAGACCGCTGGCTCCGAGTGGGCGATCGGTGACGCCCAACTCGGTGGATTCAACGGGATGACCGGGATCCCGGACATCGCCCTCGGCATCGGAGACACTTCGGTAGCGTTCAGCGGGGAGGCCTTCTACTGGGTGTGTCTGATCCTCCTCGTCGCCTCGTATATGGGTCTTCGGGCACTCACGAACGGGAAGTTCGGCTACGCGATGGTCGGTGTCCGCGAGGATGAGGATCGCGTCGAGATGCTCGGATACGACGTTCGCCGAGTGAAACTCACCGTTTTCACTATTGGTGGTGCACTCGCCGGGGTTGCGGGCGTACTCTACGCTTCGTGGGGGAATTATATAGATCCGACAGTGTTCTCGCTGACATTCGCGACGTTGCCCGTCATCTGGGTTACTATCGGTGGCCGCGAGTCGCTGTTGGGTGCAGGCATCGCGGCGGTCGGGATCGAATGGTTCCGCCAGCAATTGTCGAATCTCGGGAGTGACTACGCGCTCGTTGTCGTCGGAATATCGCTGTTGGTCGTCGTGCTCGTGCTTCCGGAGGGCGTCGTTCCGTACGTCCACAGAAAGGCGGTCAATGTCTATCAGGGGTACAGTGATTCAGGTGACGATCCAGATCATCCGACCAGAAGCAGTACGCAGGAGGAAATTATCGAATGATGTCAGACACTAAGCCAACTACATCCACGGAAGATTCGAAGCCATCCGGATCCGGACTAAATGTGCGAAAGACGCCCGCTAACTACGCGACAGGCCCCGATACCGATACTATTCTTCAAACTAAGGGGCTCGCAAAAAAGTTTGGTGGGCTGACGGCCATCGATGATGTCGACTTCGCAATTAACGAAGGGGAGCTTAGATGTCTCATCGGCCCCAACGGTGCCGGAAAATCGACGCTGCTCAAACTCATCACTGGCCGCCATGAGGCCACCGCAGGAGACATCTACTTCGATGGAACTGAAATAACTGATCTCGATTCACACGAACGGGTGCGAAGCGGGATCGGTATCAAGTTCCAGGCCCCGGCAGTCTTCGAGTCACTTTCCGCTGGTGAGAACGTTCGGATGGCACTCCAGCGAACCGACAACGGTGACTTGTCCGACGCCATTACCTCGGCCCTCGATCGGATCGACCTGTTACAACAGCGCGACACAGTCGCGTCTGACCTCTCACACGGACAACAACAACGCCTCGAAATCGGCATGGCAGTGGCGCTGTCACCCTCGCTCCTGTTGCTCGACGAACCGGTCGCCGGGCTCTCGATAGAAGAGCGCGAGGAGATTGCGTCACTCATCGCGGAACTCAACGACGACGGGATCTCACTTATTGTGATCGAACATGATATCGATTTCGTTGATCGTATTGCCGATCAGGTGACAGTACTCAGCCAGGGAGAGATATTCCGCGAAGGAGATATCGAGGAGATACGGAACGATCAGGAAGTCAGACGAATCTACTTGGGGGGAGAGTGAATGCTCACTTGTCAGAATCTCACCGTCGGCTACGGCTCTACACCGATCATCCGTGATGTTGACCTGCGTATCAACGAGGGTGAGATCGTTGGTGTGATAGGAAAGAACGGTGTCGGCAAAACGACGCTCATGAAGTCTCTCGTTGGGCTACTCGAACCGAGCACCGGCATCATCGAGTACGACGGGGCCGACATCACGAGCTGGGCAGCCAACGAGCGCGCTCGTGGCGGGATCGGTTACATCCCACAGAGCAGAGACGTCTTCCCGGATCTCACAGTCGAACAGAACTTGCTCATCGGCGAGACGGTTAACGAGGATGTCGAAGAGCTCCTGTACGATACCGTATACGATTATTTTCCGATACTCGAAGAGCGTGCGGAACAGCGTGCCGGCTCAATGAGCGGCGGCGAACAGCAGATGCTCGCGATCGGGCGAGCACTGGTTGGGAACCCCGATCTTCTCCTGTTGGACGAGCCTAGCGAGGGAATCCAGCCGTCGATTGTCAAGCAAATCCAGCGGGACATCCCTAAGATCAGCGACGAGCTCGGCATGACCGTCCTGTTCGTCGAGCAAAATCTCGGTGTTATTCAGGAGATGTCCGAACGGTGTTACGCGATCGACCGCGGCGAGATTGTCGACGAACTCGAAGCCAGCGAACTCACCGACGATACCCTCGCTCAGTTCCTAGCCGTCTAAGAACACACCCAGAATCAAGACAATGACAAAATCTTTTGATCCGATCGAAGCCACCGTTGGACAGATTCACGAAGCCATGCGCGCGGGAGCGGTGACAAGTCGCGAACTCGTTGATTGGTATCTTGATCGTATCGATACCTACGACCGCGATGGGCCAGCTCTCAACAGCATCGTCACGGTTAATCCCAATGCCCCAGAGCGCGCCGACGAGCTCGACGCAGCGTTCGAAGAGTCCGGATTTGTCGGGCCATTACACGGGATTCCGGTGCTCGTTAAGGATCAGTCCGAGACAGCGGATATCAGGACGACCTTTGGCTCAGAAGTGTTCGATGACTATGTTCCCGAATCGGACTCAACGGTAGTAAAAATGCTCAAAGACGCTGGGGCGATCGTACTGGCAAAGACAAACCTCTGTGACTGGGCCGCATCGTGGTTCGGTTACTCCTCGGTCATCGGCCGCACAAAGAACCCTTATGTGCTTGATCGCGACCCTGGCGGTTCCAGTGCCGGAACTGGTGCTGGAATCGCCGCAAATCTCGGAACGATCGGAATAGGAGAGGACACCGGCGGGTCGATTCGACTGCCGGCAGGCTACTGCAACCTCTATGGACTCCGCGTGACGACCGGACTAGTAAGCCGAGCGGGTTTCTCTCAGCTCGTCACCCGTCAGGATACGCCGGGCCCTATGACCCGAACCGCCGAGGATCTTGCCCGTCTGCTCGACATCATCGTCGGGTACGACAGCGACGATCTGTGGACTGGCGCAAACGCTGGTATCCTCGAGGACTCATTCGTTGAGTCACTCGATCCAGACGCGCTCAACGGCGCGCGTATTGGTGTGCTTCGACAGGCGTTCGGCGACGAAGACAATCCAGAGTCGGCACCGGTAAACGCCGTCGTTGAAGACGCACTCTCAATGCTGGCCGATGCGGGGGCGACGCTCATCGATCCGGTCACGATTCCCGATCTTGACGAGAAACTGGACACAACGTCGCTGTACGCTCTACAGAGTAAGCGCGATCTGAATGAGTTCCTCGGACAGCGTGAGGACACACCAGCCGACTCGGTTGCCGAGATCAATTCGGCCGGCGGGTGTCACGAACTTGTCGCAGATTTGTTCGACGCGATGGTCGACGGCCCCGATGATCCGGAGACCATGGCCGAGTATTGGGAAGGGGTCGCGGCTCAGGGTGAACTGCAGCGAGATATTCTCCGTATCCACGCCGAACACGACCTCGACGCCATCGTCTTCCCTGATGCGCCGGTGTTACCACCAACCGAACAGCAGCTCCGGGACGGAACTTACACCACAATGGGGTTCCCGACGAACACAGTCATCGCTTCCCAATCGGGTTGTCCGGCCATCTCGGTTCCCGGTGGGACAACCGACGAGGGAATTCCTGTCGGCGTGGAAATGGTAGGTGTTCCCTATGACGACCACTCGTTGGTCGGGCTGGCCTACGCCTACGAGCGGATCGCGGACACCCGCGAATCGCCGATCGGGAGCGATGAATGAATCCCGACACTAACGCACCAACCGCGTTCGATGTCAGGACGCTACAGAATGCGTACCGTACTGGAGAGTCGACCCCCCGTGCTGTGGTTGATCTTGCGCTTGACCGAGCTGATCGCGACGAGGCGTACAATATCTGGATCGATCGATACGAGGAGAGTGCTCGAGCTCGTGCATCTGAACTCTCGGCAGACGATCCCGTCAAGTATCCGCTGTACGGCGTTCCGTTCGCGATAAAAGATAACATAGATGTTGCCGAGAACCCGACGACAGCCGGCTGTCCGGCGTACGAGTACATCCCTGACGAGACCGCGTCCGTTGTTGACACGCTGACCGAAGCCGGCGCGATCCTGCTCGGCAAAACGAACATGGATCAGTTTGCGACCGGATTGGTTGGTACCCGGAGCCCATACGGAGCCTGTCGGAACGCGCACGACCCGTCATTCATATCCGGTGGATCAAGCTCTGGATCCGGCGTAGCCGTGGCTCGCGGCCATGTCTCGTTCGCGCTCGGCACGGATACGGCAGGGTCAGGACGGGTTCCCGCAGCACTAAACGGGATTGTCGGCTACAAACCAACGCGGGGCCTGATCAGTACCCACGGCGTCGTCCCCGCCTGTCGTACGCTCGACTGCGTCGCGGTGTTCACGACGACTGTCGAAGATGCACGTCACGTCGGAACCTTGCTCGTCGGACACGACGACCGTGACCCGTGTTCTCGACCGGCAGCCGACGAGATTTCACTGACCGGATCAGTGTCGAACACGCCGAATATCGGTGTGTTCGAACACGCAAAGCACTTCGGCGATGAAGCGGCCGCTGAGCTGTTCGAAAGCGCGGTCAGCGACGCCGAGGATCATGCTACAGTCGTTTCTGTCCCTGAGGAGCCGTTCAGAGAGACCGCAAAGCTACTGTACAGCGGACCGTGGGTTGCCGAGCGGTTCTCCGCAGTCGGTGAGTTTATTGAAGCGAATCCTGAAGCAGTCAACGAAATCGTCGGAGAGATAATTAGCGAAGGCGCGTCATACTCCGCAGTCGACGCGTTTGAATCGATGTATAAGCTCAAGAGATACATGCGGCGAGTTGAACAGATATTTGATAACATCGATATCCTAATGACACCTACGACCGGCACCACATACACAATCGAGGATGTCGCGGAGTCACCGAGAGAAGCGAATAGTAATCTCGGCTACTACACAAATTATGTAAACCTTCTCGATCTGTCGGCGATAGCCGTGCCGTCCGGCTCTCGCCCTGACGGTGCTCAACTCGGTGTGACATTTGTTGGCTCGACAGACAACGATGCATCCTTGTTTGCCTTTGCCGACCGCTTCTTATCGGCGGAACAGTTGTCACCTCCGGTTCGATAACATCCGGAAGAGGTCGGTGCGGTCTATTTCAGGAGTTTAAGCAGTGAGTAGGTTGTAGTGGGTGACTCTTATTACAGTCGTAGATTTATGCATCAAAACTATTGATATGCTACTCGGCTCTGCACGTTTAATCAGGGTGCGATATACACGCTGCTGAAAGCCGATGGTTCCGATCACGCACTTCGGCTCTAAAGGTTGCAGATAAACATGCAGAGCCGAGCATGCTATGAAATGGGGTTCATGAGAACGAGCGTACTCCGAGCCTATGGAAAGCCAGCTGTGGCAATAATATAAAACTTCTCACATAATACGAAGGTTACTTCAGACATAGGATACCGTGTCAAAGAGTTAATGAAGGAACACGGTAATACGGATCAGTTTTAGCACCACCAGCTCAATGAGACTTGGAATACTCGGAGATTGAGACGGCGATTAGTATTTGCAAGAAGCTCGGCGTCGTAATCCCGCGGATCCGGAATCAAATACTGATTAAATCGAAGGTTCGCATTACCCCCTACATGCGATTGATTATTACATTGATTAATTATTATCAACA
>JAQCMZ010000517.1 GCA_028274825.1 Haloferacaceae archaeon | reverse complement strand
AAGGGTGTCATAGAACGGTTGGCATGGGTTTCTGACATCGGTCGAGAGGACTGCTATTGCTGCTTTTGAATGGCGGCACCATGTTCTCTCTCTCAGACGCCGGGGTTCTGGAAGCTCCTGAGGTGTGTGAATCGTTCTATGACTCCCTGTCATAGTGGTTAGGCTATCCTGTCTGATTGTGAGAGTGCCCTCTCGATTCGACCTCGGAGACGACCAGAATCTGTCGACTGGGGTGATCACAGGAAAAAAATGCAAGCACTCAGTGAGACGATACACAGTGTCGGTGAGACACTACAGCGGTAGTGGCACCCAGGATGCGCCCGGGAAGACACCTAGAATCGCCAAGATGGCGATGGTGAACGTCGCGACGACGATCGCCGCTGCCGGCGGATCGAAGTGTGTGTCCGAGTGCGCGTAGAAGACACGCTGGACGACCTCACCGATGAGTGCGCCGTAGACGCCGAACAACCCACCGACAACCAGCGCAATCACAGCACTCATGCTCGCGAGTTCGGGTTGTCCACCGAACACCGCGAGCGACGCCGTGCTGGCGGGCAGGGTGATGTGGTGGGTGACAGGAATCTGTTCCACGCCGAGATTGAGGAACGTCAGACTTGCCGCCGAGATCCCGAACGCGAGGAACGGGCTGCCGGTAGTGATTGCCGTGAACCCACCCAGCAGGCCAGCGACGAGACCGATCATCGCGACGTTACCCCACTTGTATTGGTGAGGGAGCCACGGTTCGACCGCCAGCCGGTCGCGAGCGACGACACCACCGTCTGCGGCCACGTCTGCGCCGCCGTCCGGTGCCGCGCGCATCTCCTCGTTTTCAAACGGTGACATATCTAGCAGATTCCGGTCGCCTGCACCGACGATCGGATAGCCGAAGGCGAGCCGGTGGAGCACCGCTGACACGACCACCATGATGGCGATCGGATCCCACGGGAGCGCAAGCCCTCCCGAGATCAGGGTGCCGATCATCCCGATGATTCCGAAGATCCCGCCGACCGCGAGAACGTCCGGACGAGTCCCCAGGGCGTATGCGATATCCTTCCCCGGGTGGTAATCTCCGTCACCCGGTTCTGGCATCGCGCCTTTCTTTTTCGCGGCGTAGGCGGCAGCTGCCGCTCCGCCAGCGAACGCCACGTGCGGGCCAAAGAACATTCCGAACCCGATGTTGCCCGTCACGTTCGCTGCCGTCAGCGTGACCTCTCCCTCTGCTCCGACCAAGTTCGCCGCTTCCCCCGCAATTACCATGAACCCCGTGAAACAGAAGGCCGGAAGTGCTCCGAGGGCCGCACCGAAGGCACCGCCGGCGAAGGCTGCGATGATGAGGAACAGCAACTGCGGCGCTTCGACCCCGATCACCGGTATCTGTAGGAGCAACTCGTTCATATTCAGTCACCCTCACTCTGCGCCCAGCCACTGGCCGCATCCACTGCGTCGTCCCAGCGACTGTACATTTTGTCAGCCTTTTGACTGCTCATCTCTGCGGAGAACTGGCGGTCAACCTGCCAGTTCTGTCTCAACTCGTCGATAGACTCCCAGTAGCCGACCGCCAGCCCGGCGGCGTACGCCGAGCCAAGTGCCGTCGTCTCGTCGACTTCTGGGCGTGCGATATCGGTCCCGATGACGTCAGACTGGAGTTGACACAAGAAGTTGTTCTTCACCGCACCGCCGTCCACCTGGAGGCGGCTCATCTCGATGCCTGAGTCTGCCTCCATGGCTTCCGCGATATCGCGGGTCTGGTAGGCGATCGACTCCAGCGTCGCTCGGACGATGTGTTCTTTCTTTGTGCCACGGGTCATCCCGACGAGGGTCCCGCGAGCGCGCCCGTCCCAGTGGGGCGCACCCAGCCCGGTGAACGCCGGGACCATGTACACCCCGTCGGTCGAGTCGACCGACCGCGCGAGTTCTGCCGTCTCGACGGCGTTCTCGATGAGGTCAACGTCCTCGAGCCACTCGATAGCGGCGCCAGTGATGAAGATCGAGCCCTCTAGCGCGTACTGGACTGGTTCACCCGAGCGCTGGAATCCGACTGTCGTCAAGAGCCCGTTATCGGATTTGACCGGGTTTTCGCCGGTGTTCATGAGGAAGAACGACCCCGTCCCGTAGGTGTTTTTCGCGTCTCCCTCGTCAAAGCAGGTCTGTCCGAACAGAGCGGCCTGCTGGTCACCCAGCGCCCCCGCGACTGGCACTTCCGCACCCAGGAATCCGTCGGCGTCGGTGTAGCCGTAGTATTCGTCGTCACTCGATGGTCGGACTTCCGCCAGCAACTCCGACGGGACGTTGAACTCGTCTAATAGCTCGTCGTCCCACTCCATCTCCCTGATGTTGTACAGCATCGTCCGGGAGGCGTTGGTCACGTCAGTGATGTGTTGACCCGTGAGCTTGTAGATCAGCCACGTGTCGATGGTCCCCATCCGGAGTTGTCCGTCTTCGGCGCGCTGACGCACGTCCTGTGGGCGGATTCGCTCCAGTTTGACCGGATCGGCGTTATCGAGCAGCCACTCCGCTTTGGTCGCTGAGAAGTAGGCATCACATTCCAGCCCGGTCTTCTCTCGGATCTCCTCGACTTTACCGGCTTCCTGTATTTCTTCAACCCGGTCGGTCGTCCGACGGTCCTGCCAGACCAGTGCGTTGAAGATTGGTCTGCCTGTCTCAACGTCCCAGATCAGTGTCGTCTCCCGCTGATTCGTGATGCCGAGTCCGGCCAGTTGCGACGCGTCCAGATCTGCCTCCTGCAGCGCACGAGTGACGACTGCCTTGGTATTTTCCCAGATCTCCATCGGGTCGTGCTCCACCCATCCCGGTTCCGGGTATATCTGTTCGTGCTTCTCGTATGCGTTGGCGATGACCTGACCCGCATGGTCAAAGACCATGAATCGGGTCCCAGTTGTACCCTGGTCGATCGCTCCGACGTAATTGTTCTCTGTCATAGGTTGTTGCTCCCTGGCAAGACGGGAGTGAATTTGTCAGACCAATACTTCACCATTGGTCGACCACCGATAGTCAATAGCGATATAATCTTACATAAATGTTTGTGTCCGACTAGTAATCGACCCCGTATTGGCCGGCTCTACAAACCGTTCAGTCACCCCTCTGAACGAGATCGACACGAGAATACAAAAAGTTACCACTGGTACCCGTTCGGGGGTAAAATTAAGTATTAGCGTCTGCTGAGGCCACAGACGATGGGACAGATGACAGACGTACTAGTAATCGGGGGAGGCTCCACTGGTTGTGGCATTGCACGAGACCTCGCGATGCGCGGGGTCGATGTCACCCTCGTCGAGAAGGGCAACTTGACTCACGGGACGACCGGACGGATGCACGGGTTACTGCACAGCGGCGGTCGGTACGCCGTCTCTGACCAGGCGAGCGCCACCGAATGTATCGAGGAGAATCGCATTCTCCGCGAGATCGCCGGCCACTGTGTCGAGGAGACCGGCGGGCTATTCGTGAAACGGCCGGAAGACGACGACTCGTACTTTCAAGAGAAATTATCCGGCTGTCGAGCCTGTGATATCCCGGCGGAAGTGCTCACTGGAGCAGAAGCCCGCGAACGAGAGCCATACTTGGCCGCCGATATCGAGAAGGCGATCTCGGTGCCTGACGCGGCGATTGACCCGTTCCGATTGTGTGTCGCTACCGCTGCCTCGACAGAGGCTCACGGCGGGCGGATTCGGACACACGCGGAGGTGACCGACGTCCTCCTCGAAGATGGTGAGGTGACTGGCGTCGAGATCCGCCAGGCCGAGGGCGGTCGCGGAGATGTGCCGCCGGGCACCACCGAACGGATTACCGCTGATTACGTCGTTAACGCGACGGGCGCGTGGGCGGGGCATATCGGGGAGATGGCCGGTGTCGAAGTGGAAGTTCGCCCGTCGAAGGGTGTGATGACCGTCATGAACACCAGACAGGTTGACACTGTGGTCAACCGGTGTCGGCCCAAAGGCGACGCCGATATTGTCGTGCCTCACGAGACGGCATGTATTCTCGGGACTACCGATAAAGAAGTTAGCGACCCTGAAGACTACCCCGAGGAGCGGTGGGAAGTTGACCTGATGATCGAAGAGTTGTCTGAACTGGTCCCGATTATCGAGGAGGCACGGACACTTCGCTCTTTCTGGGGGGTCAGACCACTGTATGAACCGCCCGGAACGGGAACAGAGGATCCGACGGATATCACACGCGACTTTTTCCTGCTGGACCACGCCGACCGCGACGACTTGCCCGGGATGACCAGTATCGTCGGCGGAAAACTCACCACACACCGTATGATGGCCGAGCAGATTTCCGATCACGTTTGCGAGAAGTTAGGTGTGACCGCGGGTTGTCGAACCGATGCTGAGACGTTACCTGGGAGCGACGATATCAGCGAGCTACACGAGTGGATGGACGAGTTCGGCCTCCGGTCACCGGTGAGTCGGCGGTCGGCGCAGCGTCTGGGGTCCCGGACGAAAGAGGTACTCGACACTGACGAGCCGAATCCGACCATCTGCAGTTGCGAGGCCGTCACCCGGGCAGAACTGGGCGACGCTATCGACGACGCCGGACGCGATCTCAATGCCGTCCGACTCCGGACGCGAGCCTCGATGGGGACCTGTCAGGGGGGGTTCTGTTGTCACCGAATGGCCGACGAACTGTACCCCGACCACGGCGCAGAGGCTGCCCGGGAGTCGTTAGACGAGTTGTACCAAGAGCGGTGGAAAGGCCAACGGCACGCACTGTGGGGAGAGCAACTCTCGCAGGCAATGCTGAACCACCTTCTCCACGCGACGACTATGAACCGGGACGGTGACCCGAGCCAGTTGGACGAGGAGGTTCCCTTCGGCGCCTTCGATGCCGGGGCAGACGATGGTCCTCGGTCGGCAAACGAATCTGCAGTCGCCGACGGTGGCCTCGTGCACGATGACGCGAGTCAGTCCGCCTCGGACACCGGCTCAAACGAGGCTGACGGATGCCGATAACCAGCGATGTACTCGTTGTCGGCGGGGGATTGGCGGGGATCACGGCAGCGCTGTCTGCTGCCCGCGAGGGGGTTGATGTCCGGCTGGTATCGCACAAACAGTCGACACTCCAACAGGCGTCGGGGCTTGTCGATGCGTTAGGGTATCTGCCGCCGACAGACGCAGATACCACCGACCGAACGGCGACCCCGACCGCGGGCCGGACTGGAGTACAGGACCGCCCAGACCCGGAGGGACCGATGGTTGACCCGTTCGAGGCTATCGACCGGCTCCCGGATTCTCATCCGTACCGGCTCGTCGGTCCCGATGCGCTTCGAGAGGGACTGACACTGTTCGACACGGCCGTCGACGGATATCAGGGGGGTCACACCGAGCGAAACGCACTGTTACCCACCTACGACGGGACAGTCAAGCCGACCGCACGATACCCCGATTCGGTCGCTGCTGGACTTGCGAGTGATGAGCGCCCAATGTTGATCGTCGGGTTCCGGTCGCTGTCCGCCTTCGACGCGCGAGTCGTCGGCGACAGACTTGCAGCCGCTGGCGTCCCGTTTCCGGTCACAGGAGCCGAAATCACGTTTCCAGCGGCCTTCCGTGAAGACGCCGCGATTACTCGCTTCGCCCGAGCACTCGACATCGACGAGTCAGTCGACGGAACTCCGGCTCGGGAAGCGCTGGCAGAGCGAGTGCGGCCCAAACTCGACACGGTCCTCGGCGGAGCCGACCGCGTCGGGTTTCCCGCATTCCTCGGCGACGACGAGGCACCAGCGGTCCGGGCCGAGTTGTCCGATCGATTGGGCGCGGATATCTTCGAGATCCCGATGGGGCCCCCGAGTCTCCCGGGACTCCGACTGGCCGATCGACTCTACACGGCACTCGACGACGCCAACGTCCGCTATGAGACGGGTAATCCCGTTATCGGAAAACGACTCGCCAACGGCGGTGACGGTCGTGTCGAGTCGCTGCTCGTCGACAGAAACGGCACCGAAGTGCCGTACGCCGCCGACGGGGTCGTGCTGGCGACGGGCGGGTTAGTCGGCAAGGGAATCGACTCCGACCGAGAGGGGGTCAGCGAACCCGTTCTCGACTGTCACGTGCCTCACCCCGAGGAACGCTACGAGTGGCACGTCGACGACGCGTTCGGAAACCAGCCGTACGCCCGGTTCGGCGTTCGGGCTGACAGCCGGCTCCGGCCGCTCGGCCCCGACGGCACTGTCCAGTTCCCAAACGTCCGTGTTGCGGGTGCCACACTGGGTGGCGCCGATGTCGCTCGAGAGAAATCCGCCAGCGGTGTGTCCCTTGCGACCGGGCTCGTTGCCGGGCGTGAAGCGGCTGCGGAGGTCTCATCATGACTGACTTACACGACACTGACGACACTGACGACACTGACAACGACCAGCCTGTCCCGAGTGTGCCATCTCGCGGCCGTGACGACCAACCGGCAGTGTATCGGGCCGAGTATCAGTCAGCCGACTACGATATCAACCAGGGTATCGCCGCCACCTCAGAGGAGTCTCCCGCAGATGCCGCCGAGACGGCGCCAGGTGCGCCCGTCGCCGACGGTGGCACCTCGACGGCTGAGGGAGCGGAGTTAGATCCCGCCGAGTACAACGCTGTCGGTGTGTTCGAGCAGGGCGATCTCGACCTGCGGAGCGGGTCAGACTCGTGTTTCAAATGCACCTCTTGTGAGACGTCCTGTCCGGTCGCCGAGGTAGACGAATCGTTCCCGGGGCCGAAATTTCAGGGACCCGAACAGTGGCGGCTCAAACGCAAGGACGATGTTGATATCGACGAGTCGATCACCGACTGCTCGAACTGTATGCGCTGTGATTCGGCATGCCCATCGTCGGTGCCGCTGTCCCAGATGCACAACGAGGCTCGCGGCGAGTTCGTCGCCGAACAGATGGAGAAACTCTCGAAAAAGTATCTCCGGAATCGGGTTCTCTCGAATTATCGCTTTTTCGCGAATCTGGCGAGCAAAACCCCGCGATTGGTCAACTTCATCTCCGGCTTTGGCGTCGTGCAGTGGGCTGGCGAGAGGCTGCTGGGCGTCACGAGTGAACGAGAATTCCCCGATTTCGCGACGGAGACGTTCCGAGAGTGGTGGCAGAGTCGTGGCGGCGCACAGATCGAGAACCCCGACAAGCGAGTGGCTTACTTCCACGGCTGTTATTCCAACTACAACTCCCCGGAAGTCGGGAAAGCGATGGTCCGGGTGTACGAGCAGTTCGGATACGAGGTGATGGTGCCGCCACAGAAATGTTCGGGGACACCGATGTTCGCCAACGGGATGCTCAAAGACGCGCGTCGCCATGCCGAGACTAACGTGGAGAATCTCGTGGCCGCTATCGGTGACGGTGCCGACGTGATCGCGTCGTGTACCTCCTGTTCGCTGTCGCTGCGCCAGGAATATCCCGAGTTGTTCGATATCCACGGGATTGAGGATGTCGCCACACACACCTTCGAGGGACTGGAGTATCTGCGCATTCACGAAGATTTGGATGGTGCACTGGATGAGGCTTCGCTGGACGACGAGTCGCTGGCATACCACGCACCCTGCCATGCGCGCAATCAGGGACTCGCTCAACAGGCTGTCAACGCTATCGACAGTGTCGACGGTGCCGCCGTCGAAGATGTCGGTGATTCCTGTTCTGGCATCTCGGGCACGTACGGCTGGAAGGCCGAAAAATACGATATCTCGATGGAAATCGGCGCGGAGATGTTCGAACACATGGAAGCTGCTGACGGAGATGTCGGCATGACGGAGTGTCCCACCTGTGCGATGCAGATGGAACACGGCACAGGCTACGAGGTTCGCCATCCACTCCAGGTGTTGGAAGACGCGCTGGTTGAGGGTGGTGCCACGAGTGGAGCGTAGTCGCTGGATCGACGCTGACGGCACCGCAATGGCCGGCAGTCCAGCCGGAACGCGCACCCCCCCGCGCTTGATGATAGTTAGCATATAACTAGCAGTGATGCCCGACCCCAAACGACCGTCGTGAAGCTCGCTCGATTGCGCGTTCTCGCCTGACGAAATTTACGCTGTAACAACTAGTGAGACTCCACCTGAACGGCGTCGTGTCTCACTGCATATCAGGTCGCCAATTACTGACGCAACTTGCGTGCCGAGACTTCACTGACCAAACAAATACGTGGCTCGCAGCCGTACTGTGGATATGACATGGGTCTGTGCAATCCACCCTGACGAACTCCCTGACGAGGGAGAAAACCGCAATGGGCTTGCGTGGTCTGAACTCAAACCGACGGTCAACCAATTTTGTGGGTTTTCTGAGGGGAAGCTTCACGATGACGGTGGATTCGTGAACATGACTCCGGACGAACTCGATTCCTGGGAGACTGACGAGTGTGCAGACCAGAAATCACTCGAACCACAGATCGTCCGCGACCGGGTCCGGAAGCCGGCGACGGCACATCCCCGCGATTGGGAATCATACGGTGACTCGGACATGGACGACCCCGAAAAGATGGGCCATCTCGAGATTGCAAACAAGGTTATCTCGTACAACTCCAGAGGCTACGGCTCCTGGAAGTTGTACGGCGAGTACAAACAATTCAGTGAGGTCCCGCACCGCTGTCCGTCTGGCTGGGGGATCGCCAATCTCAATTGGCAGCAGGATCCAGAGCGGGTCTACGCAGGTGAATTCTACACCCCCGACGACGAGCGGCAACGCCAGGTCGAGATCCGAGACGACCTCCGGGGGTAGCTGTGTTGAGGGACGCGATGAATTGGCCGACAGCACTCTGCTGAGTCGCCGGTTTCGGCTCTCTACTGCGTGATAAATGTCAGGGCAAGACTACAGGAGTACGATAATGATGTGTCTAATCTAACGATAATCGGGGTGTTGTATGCGGAGCAGGCGCGATATCACGGCCATCAGGCCGTGGATACGCACCGTCATACTCTGTACCAATCCGCCGTTGTCGCGTGGTTCGCGTTTCAAAACTCATCCTCTTAATCGACAGGAAGACTACTAATCCCGCGGGCATCGGTGTGAGTCCTGTTTTGAGATGACTCCTACTCCAATTCGGCACTGAATATCGGCTCTGTCGTGTAGAACTCTGACGGGGAGAAACCCGTATTGAACTCCTCTGAGGGTCTGAGTCTGTGATTGCGCCTCAGACCACGCCAGGATCGATGACTGTCCCACGCTGGACTGGCTGAGCCACGGAGAAATTTATATGTCTGTTTCGTCACATACTCAGTATCTACTCAATCAAGAACGATGCCTCAGGGCACGACGCGATTGGCACCGTTGAGCCAACAGAGACATCTCTAGACATCGTCAGCCTCAGTGACGTTCACGGATATCTCGATTCGGCACAGAGCGCATTACTCGCCGTGGGCGAGACCGATAGGTTCGCTCCGATTGTCGAGCGCGGCAACAGCGGGAAGCTTCGCTGGGCCGGAAACGAGTACGTCCTCGTGTTCAATGGAGATCTCGTCGACCGGGGGACTCAAAACGCCGAAACGGTGGAGCTCGCCTTTCGGCTGATGGATGAGGCACCGGCGGGCCACGTTCGGTATCATCTCGGCAATCACGAGATGGCGGTGCTCCTCCCGTCGGTGCTGAGCTGGACTACCACGTATAGTTACAATCTCGGCCCCGACGAGCGACGCACATTTATCGAGTACGTCGCCTCCGGGCACGTCACAGCCGCATTCGAAGGATACAATCACGTGTACAGCCACGCTGGTGACGACACGGAACTCGACGTGTCGGATCTCAACCGGCAAACCCGGATTGCCGCAGAAACGCTTCTCACAGCAATGGAACACAGCCAATACGAGTCCGGTCAGCAAGCGATTCCCGAGGAGTATCCCGATGTATTCGGCCTTGGAGAGCCGTTCGGTCGAGGTCCGGACGCTGGGATTCTGTGGATGGATTTTGAACACATGCCAGCTGATGCGCCATCACAGATCGTCGGCCACAGCATGCAGTCGGCGCCTACTCGAAAGGGCAATACTGTCTGTGAGAACGTTATCCGACAGAATCATGACGTGGATGGCGGTGAGGGCGTGCTCGTTGAGACTCCCGAAGATCTCACCGCAATCACGAGAGATGCCAACGGCGGTGTGAATCTCGACAGCCTCGTTTGAGTGTCACCGTGAGCGATAGTCTAACTTTTTGCCGTCGTATTCTCACTACTGGGTCTTCCGGTAGAAGATTGTGACTCGTGACACGAAAAGTCATTCCGACTGCGAGACGCCGATTCACCCTCCGCAAGCGGGTGACAGCACTCGGTGGGCCGTGACAAATATCTGTCAACGTTCACGTACGAAGTCACATTCTTCAGCCAACAATCCCCAAACTACGTCCGGACGAGCGAAGCTGAGAGGGGATAGCTCGTTACAAATATGTATAACGTGTGTAATTAGCGGGGCACCGTTCGACGAACGAGTCGGTTGTGCTCTGTGGACTCTGGTAGCGAGACTATT
>JAQCMZ010000514.1 GCA_028274825.1 Haloferacaceae archaeon | reverse complement strand
TGACGACGGTGATGGGCCGGGGGAGACGCTCACCGAGACGGCACTCCGTGAGCGTCTGTCCGAGCGGTCACTCGCAGTTATCGACTGGTATTTTTGGGAGCAGACAATGCGCGGAAGTGCACACCGACAGGCGTTTGTCCGCTGGGTTGAGACGGCCGACGAGCGACCTCTCGAGGACCAGTACGCGGCCCTGGCCGCGGGGCTGACCAGAGAGTGGGGCCAACTCGCCGTTCGAGTGTCACTCACCGACACCGGTGACCGACAGTACGAGATCCGCCACGCCGACGAACGTGGTGCAAACCCAGAGGCGCTGACCCCCCACGAGGATCCGCTAGAGGCTCGCCAACTGATGAAGGCCGACGACGACGGCAAATATCGGCCGCTGAAATCGGCTCCGACCCTCCCGCACGGGTGGCGATTCTCCGAGCTCACCCCGAAGGAAGCCTACGAGACCGTCGAAACAATCTATCCGGCCACAGTTGCGAATTGGCACCGCGAGCGGGAGGGAACACTCGACGTAACCCACTGGCGTGAAACGGTCGACCGCCAGAGCGGGATATACGGCGTCGTGAAAACGTGGGACCGCGGTGAAGGGTACGAGCATGTCAACTGGGTTGCGGAGGCGTGTTGTGACGACTCGCAGTGTCTCAAACGACGTGAGTGGGAGTACGATACAGAAACCAATCTTGACGTCGATGGGGGAACCGGCAAATTCCCCTGTCGAGAGCCGTGTTCAGTCGTCATCGCGGCGGCTCGGCAGTGGACGAAACTCGAAGCTGAGCAGTCTCGCACGTACGAGTTCGAACTGACACCCAGCGAGAAAGACCAGATTGAGGCAATCGTCAATGCCGTTGCTGATGACGAAACTGCCGAGATCCGTGAGGCCGACATTTACGACGGCGCTAACCGGCTTCGGACACGATTTCTCCGAGCCAAACGCTTCGACGATGAAGGCAATCTCTGTGGTGTCAAGACAGAGCCTGACGAGGGCTGATTCGCCAGTCAGCATAACTGTGGCCTGTCGGCTTCGGCTCTCGTAGCGACCCGTAAGCGTCCAACCGGCCAACACCGGTCTGTCGCTGTTCAACCGGCCCTGAACCCGCTGACTGGCGTCACACTGGTGGGACAGTCTCGCCGAATTTTCATCACACAGATCGGCGGTGACCCGGGTGATGAGACAGTCAACACAGGCACGACAGTCTGACCGACCCGATTGCTAGATCGTGTCCGAACAGTGGTGAGTTGAGCCGGCAGTTCAATCTCCTGGGACCCACCCGGCGAGTAAGGCTCCCGCGAGAATCGCTCCGACGACGACAATGCCTACGCCCGCAAGCACTACCGGGTGGCCGATTGTTGCGCCGATGATAGATGCGACGGTGACGGATAACAGAACAATCCCGACTGCTGCGATATCGCTCAAGCGGGCAGCGATTCTCCCAGCGACTCCCTCACGCTCATTAGACGAGACATCCGACGGTGGGGGATTTGTGAACGATTCATCGACCGTGACTGATTTGCCCGCTTTCTCCGGGTCGACTGTCACCGTGACGTGAGCGACTTTGGAGCCGTGTCCTGCAGCAATTTTCAGCCGCCCAGTAGCGAGAGTATTCCGGGGGAGAACGTCAACATGGAGCCGTCTCGTACCGTTTCTCGGGACAAAGTGATTTCCCGTGTCCATCGAGGCGAGTCGGGCAAGTGACGCATCAGTGTTGAGATGCACGTGGGTGGCGCGGCCGTGATTCTGCAGCTCAATCTGGAAAGGCGTCCCCGTTTCAAACGACTCCGAGACCCGAATCTCGTGGACGCTCTGTTCTCCGAGATCCACCCTGAGTGTCGGCACAGCAGGTTCTCGTTCCCTCCGGAAATAAAGCTTCACACGAATTATGGATGGAACAGGCGCACTCCCACGTCGTTCACGGCGTGGATACGCCCCGTCACAGCGGCAATTCCCGACGGTTGTTGTTCCAAAACAACGCGTCTGCAAGCGCCGGCGCACTAGGGACGACCCCAGTGTAGCCGAGCGCCCGACAACTGGCGGTTCGAGTGTCCGCCCACACTGGAAACAGAGTGTGGCCCGATGTGGGAATCACATACCAACCACCGGGCAAATACTCGCAGAGAAAGTCACTCCGAGTCCGTCGAAGTCT
>JAQCMZ010000510.1 GCA_028274825.1 Haloferacaceae archaeon | reverse complement strand
GGTGACCACGTCGGGGTTCACGAGCAGCCCGACGGGAACTACTACGTCGGACTTGACGTGCTCGTTGGCCGGATGGGCTCTGATGACGTGTTGGAACTCGCAGAGCTAGCTGACGAGTATGCCTCCGGTGAAGTCCGCCTGACTCAACGACAAAACATCATCGTCACAGACGTGCCAGAAGAGCAGCTTGACGGACTCCTCGCGGAACCACTTCTCGAAGACTACTCGCCTGACCCGCATCCGTTCAAGCGTGGCTCGATCGCCTGTACGGGGACGGAATTCTGCTCGCTTTCCATCACGGAGACAAAAAACCGGCAGGTTCGATACGCCCGCTGGCTCAAGAATAACGTCGACCTTCCCGCCGGAATCGAGGACTTCCATATCCATCTGTCCGGCTGTACGGCCTCGTGTGCTCAGCCACAGATCGCGGACATTTCCCTCCGAGGAATGAAAACCCGTAAAGACGGTAACCCAGTCGAGGCATTCGATATCGGGCTGGGCGGCGGACTCGGTGAGAATCCCCGGTTTGCAGACTGGGTGGAAATGCGTGTGGCAGCCGACGAAGTCCCAGGCTACATCGAGAACATCCTCGCGGCGTTCAAACGCGAACGCACGGGAGATGAATCGTTCCGCGCGTTCATCCGCGACCGCGACGAAGAGGAGTTGCAGGCTCTTGCCGATCC
Source organism: Haloferacaceae archaeon (assembly GCA_028274825.1). Classification (GTDB taxonomy): domain Archaea; phylum Halobacteriota; class Halobacteria; order Halobacteriales; family Haloferacaceae; genus J07HR59. The sequence goes on along the minus strand of JAQCMZ010000510.1, from coordinate 4,571 downwards.
CGAAGAGACGGACTACGTCGACCCGTACATGCACAACACGAAGCTCACGTGGTACCCGTACGCCGAGGACGACGACATGGACGCCTCTCCCGCGCCGACGGATGGCTCTGGGGAGTCGATCGCCCCGTCTGACGACTGACGACACGGAACGGCGGATGTTCTTTTTGAAACACGGAAACGAACGTATCCCGGAGAGTTCAACCGCCGCGCTCGCCTCAATCTGCGGCTCTCTTGTAGAAGCCATTCGATAACGCTGTCGAGCGGAGACACCTCTTGTAGAAGGAGTGAAGTTTGACTCCCTCCCACGGCTAAAGCCGTGGGATCTCAGCTTGAACATATGTAAGTTTCGTGCTCACTAACAGTGTCGTATGGTAGACAGAATCATGACGGTCAACGCGTACACGACGTTCGATATGCTTGATGGGCAGGTGGAAGGTCACGGCTTCGATGAGGAAGCGTTGGCCGTCCTGAATGTCTCTGCGCCACGAAAAAATCCAGATCACGTCACTTTGCAGTTGGAATTGGATAACACACAGCTTTCAGAGGTGACTCCTCACGCCGACGAGGTAACACTCTCTGCAGCACAGGCACGCGAACTTGCAGACGAATTGAATGAGTATGCAGGGAGAGTCGAGACAGCAACCGACGACTGAGCCGGGAAGACCGATTGTGTGTGCGAGTCAGATGAGACTGGTTCGGCATCACGGGAGTGAGAGGTTGATACGCCTACAAAGAGAATAGCATATGTGTCGCGGGAATTCACAGAAACGCGCCTGGATAGCGAAACCGAGACGGCAATTACCGATTACGCGGAGGCACACGGCATCTCACGAGATGATGCTATTCGCAAGATGATACAGACGGGTCTCGCGAGACTGGATCCCGCTGAACCGCCAGACCCCGCTGAACGTGGCCGAGACCAGGCAGTTCTGGAACAGCGGCAACTGAGTATCGCCCGTCGCCAGCAGCAGATTGTTCGGTTTCAAAGAGTCGCCGTCTTCGGCGGTGCCGGCTGGGCGGTTCTCACGTTCGCTACTGGCGCGACGGGACCAGTCTGGGCTGCACTCGGCATGTTCGCGATCGTGTTGATGGCATCTTCGACGTATATCTGGGAGTATGTCCCTCTGTTCGAGTAATCTCACATTCTCTGCCAACGCCCCGATAGAGCGCCTGTCGAATCCATCGAAATCCCTGGATACGACTCCGCGAGCTTAATTTTAATTTCTCCCTTTGAGTTCAGCTGTCGGCTTTCGTCTTCAGTCGCTAGAAGCTGGATCACACAGTAGATTTCACTGCACTAGTGGTACTGATACTAGTTCTGTATGCAGCTTAGAACGCGAAACAACTCCGCTCGGAACACAACCACACTCTGCGCTAAATACGAGCTACGTATCTTCGACAGCTGGCAATATTATCACAGTTCCGTCTCGAAGATGGTGTGAGTTTAATTCCACTCACGCTCGGTGAACGCCAATCACTGTTATCGCGACGGATTGTGTATATCGAGTCGTGACATGACAGAGTAATATGTGAAACGTCACCGTTAGGCGTTCCGCGCCGCAGTGTATGGTGTGTCCGATGAACACGGGGGGTTCGAGAACGTTCGGAACAACGTCACCGGCCACCCGATGGTCAGTCTGATCAAATACGCACTCCGATACTGGCCACGACTCTCCGTCGGCGTGGCGACATCGATCATGACGCGGATCGCACGTCTCATCCCCGCGTTGGTCGTCGCCGCGGCCATTGATCGGGTTGTTCTCGGAGACGGTGATCCGGGGTTGCTCACTGATATCGGGCTGTTGCCACCCGGTGAAATCGTCACTGAAGCGGCCCGTCTTTCACTTCTCCGGCGACTCGTCGTTATCGCGGCGGCGGCGTACCTTCTGCGGTCTCTGACTCGGTTTGCCTCACGGTATCTCCTCCAATCAACAGCACAAAAGGCACAGCGCGACCTTCGGAACACCGCGTACGACCATCTTCAACGCCTCTCGATGACGTTTTTCGTCAATCACCAGACCGGCGCGATGCTGTCGGTGCTCAACAGCGATATCAATCGTTTGGAGCAGTTTCTCAACTCCGAGTTTCGGCAGTTGATCCGGGTTGTGGCCACTATCTCTGGAATCACGATCATTCTCTGGAGTTACTCGCCAAAACTCGCCGTGATTGCCCTCCTCCCGGTGCCGGTGATCGGTCTCGCCAGTGCTGGCTTTCTCACCTGGATCGAACCACGATACCAGTCGATTCGGGAGACTGTGTCACGACTGAACAGTCGGCTCGAAAATAATATCGCTGGTGTCGATATCATCAAATCATTCGACCGCTACGAATTTGAACGCGACCGCGTCGCGACACAGAGCGACCAATACCACGATGAACAGATCAACGCGTTGCGACTCCGGCGGGGATTTTTCGCCGGTCTCCGACTGATGACTGGTATTGTCTTCGTTGCGATCCTCTTTGTCGGTGGCCGAGATATTATTCTACTTGCGGACGATGCCGCGTTATCGACAGGGTCGTTCGCACTGTTTTTCTTGTATCTTCGCCGACTGTACTCTCCGATGCGGCGGATTGGCCGCTCGGCAAACAAATATCAACAGGCCAAATCCAGCGCAGAACGCGTCTTCGGCTTACTCGGACAGACACCTGCTATCGCAGACCCGATCGATCCACACCAGCCTGAGTCTATCCGTGGTGATATCGAGTTTGACGACGTAACCTTCGCGTACGGTGATCGTAAGCCGGTCTTAGAGGGTATCTCGCTATCGATCGAACGCGGAGAAACCATCGGTCTGGCCGGTGAAACAGGGGCTGGGAAATCAACACTCACCAGACTGGTTCCGCGATTCTACGATGTCACTGCTGGCAGTGTCCGCGTCGATGATGTTGATGTCCGAGAGTACGCCCGCCAACATCTCCGTCGCGGTGTCGCTATCGTCGGTCAGTCGCCGTACCTGTTTTCCGGGACTGCCGCAGAGAATATCGCTTACGGTGACCACGAGACGCTGAACGAGCTGCGATCTGGCGACTCCGTGCCCGATGCAGTCCGTGACGCGGCTGATGCTGCTGAGGCTGACCGATTTGTCTCCGACCTGCCAGACGGCTATGAGACCGAGATTGGCGAACGCGGGGTGAAACTGTCTGGCGGGCAACGCCAGCGACTCGCCATCGCCCGGGCGATCCTCAACGACCCCGCAATCATTATTCTCGACGAGGCAACGAGCGATGTCGACACCGAAACTGAACAGCACATCCAGGAGAGTCTCTCCCGTCTTATCGCTGACCGAACGGCCCTCGTCATCGCACATCGGCTCTCAACGATTCAGGATGCTGACCGTATCATCGTTATGGACGACGGCGAGATCGTCGAACAAGGAACTCACGAAACACTCCTTACAGACAGCGGCGCTTACGCCGACCTCTGGAGCGCTCAAATCGACGCCGATTCGGCGACGGCTGACTAAGATGGAAACGTAGACAACGATAGAACTGACAGTAAAGACCGACCTTGAGACGAGAACTCAAATTGAGCCGTGGATCTAATTCTCTCTCAGTTGCGTTCCTCGTCTGTGTGACCTCCTCAACTGGAAAGCGCGTGAGAAGATTGTCTGGCTCTAGTGGCGACGTACAACACGCAACAAATCCCCAACTGACAATGGATTTATTCCTGTTCACGCTTACATAAGTATAATGTCAGGATCCGTCTTTGACCGCGTTACCCAACTTAGCGAGACCGTCGAGAGGTATCTCTCTCTGTTCGCGTCTTCTCCTCCGTTACTGAGTGTTCTCCTTGGGCTCTGGGTGGCTGGGCTGCAGCAACTGACCGGGGGAGACCCCCTCGTTGCGTTCACGATGATGGTGCCAATCGTGCTGGTGGTTCAGTACAGCGTACAGTTGGCAACGGAACTCATTCTTGAAGACGATACGGAACTGCCACCGGTGGAACTGCTGAAACGGCGGTACGTGAAGGGAGTCATCAGTCACGAAGAGTTCGACCGCCGGATGGGGAATATACTCGCAGTCGACACGCCAGCACACGATGCTGAAACGACATCGTCCGCTACAGAGTTTACCGCCCAGCCACACGATAATTCACGTACAGTGAAAGAATCCACTGAATCACGGCGGTGATTGTGCGCGAGCCAACAGTACAGCCAAGCACAGAGACCGCTCACGACTGGAGTCGAAGGTTTTGTTTCTCAGTGGTCTATACTGCAACCGGGCGTGTGACTCCCTCAGCAGACACCACACGGACGACTCGTCCACTCACGCCTCGCAGACTGCGGTTACCGAGACGAAAGGAGGATATTGTGACGGTCCAATTCGTCTTCCGACTACGGTATCTGTAAAAATTGACATCCTCCTCCGCGTGACCGCGTCGCCTGCGCGTGACTGCCCGCCAGATGCAGTCTGGCGACGGCGGAATCCTGAGCGGTGGAGATTGCAGGGTTGCAGAACCACCGAGCATCCACCTCGGGAAGAATCCGTGGGGATGCTCATGGACTGTGACGGGTGGGACTGCTGGGAGTGGCCACCCCGGGACTCCTCTGCTCCGTCAGTTTCGGACTCCC
>JAQCMZ010000508.1 GCA_028274825.1 Haloferacaceae archaeon | reverse complement strand
AAGGGTGTCATAGAACGGTTGGCATGGGTTTCTGACATCGGTCGAGAGGACTGCTATTGCTGCTTTTGAATGGCGGCACCATGTTCTCTCTCTCAGACGCCGGGGTTCTGGAAGCTCCTGAGGTGTGTGAATCGTTCTATGACACCCTGGATCGATACAATATTGCCAGTCCTCCCGCACAAGTCGCTCGAGACTGTGATTACGGACAGAATGAGTGTTCGGGTGTGTTAAGTGCCGTCCAATGATTATTGCATCATAATGAGTGCTGGTGTCGAGCAGCGATCGCAGACGAGTTGCGTGATTCTCGGATGTGGAAGCGTTGGGTATGCCGTCGCCGAGGAACTCGACAGCGAGGGAAAAGACGTCTTAATTCTCGACCGTGACGAAAACCGGGTCCAGGCGCTTCGCGATCAAGATCTTGACGCCCGTGAACAGGACATCAGCGATCCGGAAGTTCATGAGACAGTCAGTGACCGAGATATCATTCTGATTCTCTCATCCGATGTCGAGGCTAATAAAGACGCTCTCAAGACGGTCCGCGAGGCGGGTGGCAACCAGTATATTGTCGTCCGAGCCTCCGACCCCGTCAGCGAGGACGAACTTCGAGAGCTCGGCGCGGACGTCGTCATCAATCCGTCAACAGTGATTGCTGATTCGGCGTTACGATCGCTCGAGACCGGAGAATTAGAGTATCTCACTCGGCAACTGGCAGAGATTCTGTCGACGAATACAGACAGAATGGCAATCATCACACACGAGAGTCCTGACCCGGACTCGATTGCCTCGGCGGTCGCCTTCCGAGCGGTTGCGGAGACGTTCGACGTAGAAGCAGACATCATATACAAGGGAGAGGTCGGTCACCAAGAGAATCGCGCGTTCGTCAATCTCCTCGGAATCGACTTGCTCGCGTGGGAGAACGCTCCGGATATCGCAGACTACGGCGCTGTGGCGCTAGTTGATTACACGAAGACGAGCGAGGAACCGGTCCCCGGGCCCGTCGACGTGTATATCGATCATCAGAAGCCGTCTGAGGAGATCGAGGCAGACCTGTTCGATATTCGAACGAACGTCTCGTCGACGTCGACAATTCTGACCAAATATCTCCAAGAATTCGATATCTCACCGTCCGAGGAAGTCGCGACGGCCCTGCTGTATGGCATCCGTGCAGAAACCGTGGACTTCAAGCGGGATACCACACCGGCAGACCTCACTGCCGCCGCTTATCTTCACCCGTTCGCCAATCACGACACACTCGAGCAGGTGGAATCTCCTTCGATGAGTCCCGAGACGCTGGATGTCCTTGCAGAGGCGATCCGCTCTCGTGAGGTCCAGGGGAGTCACCTCTTCACCACCGCAGGGTATGTTCGTGACCAGGAGGCGCTGGTCCAGGCGGCTCAACACCTGCTCAATCTCGAGGGGATTACCACCACGGCCGTCCTCGGGATACTGGATGATCAAATCTACGTGACAGCTCGCTGTAAGGATATCCGGATCGATATCGGGAACGTGCTGAAAGACGCCTTCGAAGATATGGGCGAGGCAGCAGGCCACTCGACACAAGGGTCCGTCGAGGTGCCATTAGGGATATTCACCGGGATCGAAGCGAACGAAGAGAACCGTGACACCCTGTTATCGCTCACCGAGGAAGCTGTCAGGCGAAAATTGTTTGACGCGCTGGGGGTAGAGGGGGCCGACGGAAACACTGATTCCTGACAAATCGACGCCAGATCTGGGATGATCCTGCTGGATTTGAGACGGCTCGAGAACGCTACAATCACACTCTTCGGGAGCAATTCTCAGAGACTATGTAATTGAGTGGCTGATGAGTAGTATGAGTTCCACCCGACAGTGACGCATCAACAGAAGGAAATTGTCCTCATGCTGGTATCTGGCGGAGTGACGAATTAGCGCCGACGCACCCACATTTCAGGCTACGGCTTCTTCGTTTTCCTCCTCACCGTCTTCAGTGTCGAGTCGCTCGACGATGTCGTTCACGAGTATCACGTCGCCCACGGCCCGGACCCAGCGGTACGGGACGATAACACCCTGTCCGGGGTCGACGTATTCCGTGAACAATTCAGGGCTCAACTCCGCAAGAGCAAGCCCAGTCACGGTCTCTGCGTCAAGATCTAATCTGACATCCTCAACCTCGCCAACAAAAACACCGTTATTCGAGTATACCTCGCGCCCGACCAGGGTCGTGATCTCCTGTGGCGTCGTCTCCATGTGCCTATTCTCGTAAGGGGTGTATATAAGCGTTCTTCGTGAACGAACCTCAGCGGCGACCGGCGTGGATAAGCCCAGTAGATTGGACAGAGCGGCGTGGAAAAGACCGTTGTATGGTGTCTGTGACGACTTAACACGATGACCTCTGGTCAAGATATCGGTTGTAGATAGTATGATTTCGGTATTCAGTTCCGAGCGCGCACTAAGCTTGTTCCGAGTATCGTTGTAGGCTGCACGCTGGATGCAATTTCTGTGTGTTCAGCAACTGATATACGGGGCACTCGAGTCCCGCCCTCACACGGTGGGACAATCTTGACGATGACCCAGCGACCTCACCCAGCATAACTACAGTGGTCGGCTATCGGCGATCAACGGAGGAATCGCATACCTCGGTGAACCGAGAGTAATGACAATCCACGTATTTTTTGATGATGGACACGTTCTACGTGGTATGGCATCACAGGCAGATCCGCCACAAGATCCCGCGCTGGAGGGAGATTACGACTATCAGGGTGGAGAGGTGCAGCGGCCAGATCTTCTCGCGGCTCTCGAGACACGAGTGGACGGGGATGTACGGTTCGACGAGTACTCTCGGCAGATGTACGCGACTGACGCGTCGGCCTACGAGGTGACACCGATTGGTGTCGTGCTCCCGGCATCTACTGACGACGTTGCTAGTGTAGTATCATACTGTGCAGACGAGGGGATTCCTGTACTCCCTCGAGGCGGTGCGACATCACTCGCAGGGCAGACAGTCAACGAGGCGGTGGTGGTGGATTTCACGCGGTATATGGACGGGATCGAGTCGATCGATCCAGACGGTGAAATGGCGACGGTCCAAAGCGGCGCGATTATCGGAGAGTTGAATACGCAGGCTGCTCCACACGGCTTGAAGTTTGCACCAGATCCCGCCTGGCGAGATAAAAGCGCCATCGGCGGGGCAATAGGGAATAACTCGACGGGTGCACATTCGCTGGTGTACGGGAAGACTGACGCATACGTCGAAGAAGTTGAGGTGGTGTTGGCCGACGGCACCGTCACCCGTTTTGGCGATATCGAGATGGGGACGCTCCGCGACCGGGCAGATGCAGAAGGTGATATTGAAGCTCGGATCGCAGCCGAGGTGGTTCGAATTCTCGAGGAAGAATCCACCGAAATCGTCGATCGGTACCCCACGCTGAAGCGGAACGTCTCCGGATACAATCTCGACAGGCTAGTCGACGATTTCCGCGGGGAATATCGAGATGGCGCGGGAGCAGGCGCTCCCGACCCGGGGCCAAAAGGGACCGTCAATCTGGGGCGGTTGCTGGCAGGGAGTGAAGGAACGTTAGCAGTAATCACCGAGGCGACTGTCTCGATGGAGCCGATTCCGGAAACGAAGGCGATCGGTCTGCTCACCTACGAGAACCTGGGTGATGCCATGGAAGACGTGGCGCCAATTCTGGAACACGAACCAGCCGCCGTCGAAGTGATGGATGATATTCTCCTCGATTTGGCGGCCGATACGCCGGAATTCGAGGATGTGGTCGGAATGCTTCCCGACGGCGTCGAGTCGGCGTTACTCGTGGAATTTTACGCCGATAGTGATGAAGACGGCCATCAACAGGTTGCTGATCTGATTGCCGATAGACTTAGTGACCAACAGCTGTACGGCGGCCATTCATCCGTTGGTGATACGTCTCCAGATGCAGCAGAAATCACCAGCCACCCGCGTCGAGCGACCGAGGCGATGGAAGCTCACGACGAGGAGACCAGAAGTCGATTCTGGAAGATGCGGAAAGCCGGCCTTCCAATCCTATTGTCACGGACATCAGATCAAAAACACGTCGCGTTTACCGAAGACTGTGCGGTTCCTCCAGAGCACCTGCCGGAGTTCACCCGCGAGTTCGAGCAGATCCTCGCGGATCACGACACGTTTGCCTCGTTTTACGCACACGCCGGTCCGGGCGTGCTGCACATCCGTCCGTTACTGAATCTGAAGAGCATGGGTGGTGTCGAGACGATGGAATCAATTGCTGACGACGTGACCGATTTAGTGGTCCGACTGGGCGGTAGCGTCTCCGGAGAACACGGTGACGGGCGGGCTCGGACACAGTGGAATCGCCAACTGTACGGTGAGCAGTTGTGGGAGTCGTTCCGGTCGCTGAAGACGGCATTCGATCCTGACTGGCTGCTCAATCCCGGCCAGGTCTGTGGTGACGTAGAGATGACCGAACATCTCCGCTACGGGTCTGACTACGAGTTTGACGCGGGCTTTGACCCCGCGCTCAACTGGGACAACGAAAACGGGTTCGAAGGAATGAGTCAACTGTGTCACGGCTGTGGTGGATGTCGGGGCAGTCAGGAGACGACCGGCGGGATGATGTGTCCGACGTATCGGGCGGTCGACGAGGAGATTCAGTCCACCCGCGGCCGGGCGAACATGCTCCGAGAAGCAATGGGTGGGCAGCTCCCGGACGACCCGACTGATCCCGAGTTTGTGACCGAGGTGCTGGATCTGTGTATCGGTTGTAAAGGGTGTGCGAAAGACTGCCCGAGCGGGGTCGATCTCGCGAAGATGAAAGCCGAGGCGACACACGCCCATCACGAAGAAGAGGGTGCGTCTCTCCGCGACCACTTTTTCGCGCGATTCGAGAAAATGGCTCCACTGGGATCAAAACTTGCCCCCCTGGCGAACGCGGCTACGTCGTTACCGGGCTCTGATCTCATTGCAGAGAAGGCGCTTGGAATCGCCCGTGAGCGGGATTTCCCCACCTTCGTGTCACAGAGTCTGCCCGAGTGGTTCGAGGCACGTGGCGGGGCTGCCGTCCCGCAGGAGGACGCTCGCAGACGTGTCCTCTTGTTTCCAGATGCGTACACCGCGTACACGCGGCCTGTCGCCGGGAAAGCAGCCGTCAGAGTGTTAGAGGCAGCAAACATTCACGTGTCAATCCCGGACATATCTGGTAGCGGCCGGCCAGCCTTCTCGAAGGGATTCCTCGGGGAGGCACAAGACACTGCCATCGACACGGTTGAGACACTGGCGCCACAAATCGAGGACGGCTGGGATGTCGTGGTCGTCGAACCGTCTGACGCGGTGATGCTCCAGTCAGATTACCTCGATCTCCTTGTGGGAGAAGCCTCCGAGATGGCCGACAACACCGTGCGGATGGTGGCTGGGAATACGTATGGTGCCTGCGAGTATCTTGATTCGTTCCAACTCGATGCCGAGGTAGGGTTCGACGCTCCGACTGAACAGCTCACGTATCACGGACACTGCCACCAGAAGGCTACTCAGAAGGATCATCACGCCGTCGGTGTACTCCGGCGTGCGGGATACGGAGTTGACCCACTCGACTCCACCTGTTGTGGAATGGCTGGCTCGTTTGGCTACGAGGCAGAACATTACTCGCTGAGTCAGCAAATCGGCCAAATTCTCTTCGACCAGGTGGCTCACAGTGATGGTGACACCGTGGTCGCTCCCGGGACATCCTGCCGGACACAGCTTGAAGACAGCTCGACCGAGAGACAGCCGGTTCACCCGATGGAGAAACTCGCACAGGCGCTCTCCTGACGGTGCCAAACAGTTCGCGACCGAGGATACTGGAGTGTAAATCAAGTCTCTCGACACCGACATCCCCGATTTATAGGCTGAACAGGCGCGCTCCCACGCCGTTCACGGCGTGGATACGCGCCGTCACAGCGCCAATTGCGGACTGGTTTTACTCCACACTGTCGTCTCTCTGTGTGTCGGCGCACTGGGTATGACCCCAGTGTAACCGAGCGCCCACCAACTGGCGGTTCGAGTGTCCGCCCACACTGGAAACAGGGCAGGGTGTGGCCCGATGTGGGAATCACACACCAACCACCGGGGGCGAACAGTTGCAGAGGAAGTCACTCCGAGTCTCTCGCAGTCTGCCGGACTCCC
>JAQCMZ010000504.1 GCA_028274825.1 Haloferacaceae archaeon | reverse complement strand
GAAGTCGCTGACTTCTGGTGAGCAGTCAGAACTCGGAGAGTTCTGACGACACCCTCAACAAGCGAGGGGTGAGTTGCCCCGAGCGCGGGAGGGTGGGGTAGTTCACATAACTCCCACGTCATCTCAAAGATATGGACGAAAGCCGTCAGAACCCGGCAACGCCGACTCCGGAGACAGATGATCCGGAAGTGACCCTGATCACAGGCGGAAGCTCTGGAATCGGTGCGGAGACGGCCCGCCGATTTGCCGCCGATGGATCCCACGTTGTTCTTGCAGCACGGAGTGAAGAGACACTGTCAGAGCTGGCATCTGAACTTGACGAGAATGGCACTCACGCGCTCGCAGTCCCGACGGATGTGACTGACCCTGATGCAGTAGCCGCTCTGTTTGAGGCGACTCTCGACCGGTTTGGCCGGGTAGATACCGTCGTCGTTAACGCTGGCACCGGTGAAACACGAGATATTCCGTTAGAGGGATTCCCGCTCAAGCAGTTCGAGACTGTCACCCGGACGAATGTTGACGGGGCCTTCCTGACGACGCGTGCTGCACTCCCGGCACTGAAAGAGTCCGGGGGAACGCTCGTGTATATTGGCAGCTACAAGGGCAAATATCCCAGCACGTCGACACCAGTGTACGCTGCCTCGAAGTGGTGGCTCCGCGGGTTCGCAGCCAGCGTCGCCGGGCGAGTTGGGCCAGACGGCGTTGGTGTCACACTCGTCAATCCGACCGGTGTCCCGACCAAGTTCGGATCTCAGTTCCGCGAGGAGACAAACAAACAGGCACTTGACGAGACTGAAACGCTCACTGTAGAAAACGTCGCGGATGCAATAAGATACGCCGCAAAGCAGGACTCACCGGCCGCAGTCGCCGAAATCGACCTCTACAGAGAGGATATTCACGAGCGGTTTTGACTGGGTTCAGGCCACGAGCCCACTTCTCAACCGATGAGTAGCGCAAGCCACAGAGGACGGTGAGCTTGCATAAACTATCGGATCCGGTCATACGATGCTCAGTCACGAGATGATTGTGCCCGTGTACTTGACAGACAGGAGACAACCGACCAGCCACCAGACACAGCCATCACAGCCTGACCCGGAGGGCTGGATGAGTTGAGTGGCGAGGCTACTCCGCTCGAGTTGGTTCCGGCTGAGAGAGAGCAGAATCCCACTCTCACAGGGGTGAGAGGAAATTAAACCGCGTGTACGGACGGTACAAGCCGATTGCCCCAAAGTAGGTTCACAGAGGGGTGAACTGCATCTGGGTCACACCTGTTGGGTATTCGACCTATTCGGCCCATAGAGACGGTAGCTGCGAGAGTTAATCACTCTGTGCTGGCTCTCGACCAACTGCCGCGAGCTCATCGACAGCCGGGATATCATGTCCCGAAGCATACCCGTTCAACTTGGCTGCCATCGGAGACTCCCGGATGTCTTCGTCGTCGTAGCCTGCCTCCTCGAAGCTGCTCATGAACGACTGTTGTGAGCGGAGACTGTACTTTTGATGATAGTCTTCGGCATTGTAAAATCGGGAGAGCTGTTCGATCCGCGTCTCGATTGAGTCTGCGTCGAGCCCGTGAGCCCGTAGGTACTCGTCGAGAGCGGTCTGTTGTCTCGGGGTGGCCGCGAACACGACGTTTTGATACTGTGTCTTCCGTGTCTGACTCCGTGGATTGTGGCTCTGGAACACCTGTTCGAGCAGGTCTGTGTAGGTGAGTACGTCGGGGTCAAACTCAAGTTGAAACACTTCCGTGTGATTGCCTAACGAGTGGTACCCAGGGTCGGTCTTAGTCCCCCCCGCGTAACCGACTCGAGTCCGGACAATCCCTTCCTCGGCTCCATATTGTGCATCAGGTCCCCAAAAGCACCCGAGCCCGAAGGTCGCGGCTTCAGTTGTGTCACTGTCAGGCGCCCGTCTGTCGTACTCGCGTATTGCGGTCGGTGTGAGTGTCATATGTCTGAAATTTCGGTATAGTCCGCGCAACAGCCGCCGCGGATCGCTCCACATTCGTTTTGATATAGGAACTCGACGGTTAATACACCGGCGACCGAGAATCGATTATAGGCTGAACAGGCGCACTCCCACGCTGTTCACGGCGTGGATACGCGCCGTCACAGCGCCAATTGCGGACTGTTTTACTCCACACTGTCGTCTGTGTGAGTGTCGGCGCACTGGGGACGACCCCAGTGTAGCCGAGCGCCCAACAGCGGTTCGAGTGTCCGCCCACACTGGAACCAGGGCAGGGTGTGGCCCGATGTGGGAATCACACACCAACCACCGGGCAAATACTCGCAGAGAAAGTCACTCCG
>JAQCMZ010000388.1 GCA_028274825.1 Haloferacaceae archaeon | reverse complement strand
CCAGCGTCCTCGGGGATTTTGTTGAATTCGCGGAGTGCGTGGTTGTAGACTTGCCGCACGGTGTCTCGCTGCCAGTCCATCGCCTCGCGGTGCTCTTCGGTGGGGAAGAGTCTGTAGCGAGGACTGTATTCCATGCGACGTGACTCTTGCTACGACTTATCGATAATTGAGGATTCTGACGGAAGTCGTTTGCAACTCGTGCGGGCGCTGTATCCCCGCCCTACTCGCTCCCTTCGGTCGCTCCGTGAGGACGCTTAGCGCCCTCACTTTCAGCTAAAAACCGTCCGATACGGGGAAAGAGCGCCGAACAGACTGGCTGTCTGAGTCTTGCCGCGTGACTCATCACTAATCAACCGCCAATGAGATGTGATGCAACAACCACTCCGCACAGGAGATACCGGCCTCAGCCTTGGCACCCCGGGGTTGATAATAGAACTCGTGACTGACTGTCCGAGGTGTATGATCCCTCTGCAGAATGTGGACTTTCCCAGCAATTGGACATGTCTTGACAAGATCGCAGTGAACATACTCCGGTTCAGATAACAGTTGCTGAAAACACAGAAGTTGTATTCAGCGTGCAGCCTGCAATCATGCTTGGAACGAGCTAGTTGCGTGTTCCGAACTGGACAAGAAATCACATTACCAACATCTAATACCAGCGTGAAAATCTCCCCCTGAAGAGTGAGTATCTAATGAAACATGAGCCGGGGGAGTTCACAGCGCGGAGACCGACGGCTGCAGCCATGGGAGGAAGCGCAGACGGCGTATTCTCCGAGAAACGCACACACAACTGTCCAGTCAGGCCATCTGTGTGTGACTGGCGGGCGACTGTCAGCCGTCTCCCGATGTGAGGGGTGGCGTCCCGTGCCAGCCGATCAACCCCGCCGTGACACTCTCACGGTATGGGACTGGCCGCGAGCTATGTTCACTCGCGATCTCACGAGTCTACTTGTGGCTAACTGATGTCGAGACAGAAAACCCGGCCTCGGTGGAGGCACAGGCTGTGTGACATGTTTGTCTAAGTGGAGACGAGTAAAAAAGTCGTGCAAGATGCGGCAGTCTTAGACATCCCGAGTGAGCTGTCGGAGTATCCGCCGATTGTCGTCGGTCCAGGACGAACAGTCGGTCGTCCCGTTGTGGACACGCCGGCACAACTCCGCTGTTGGAGTTCCGCTCAGCGAGACAGTCGGTGATGTTCGGCGCTCCCACGAGAGGGTCCAATTATCTGGCGTATCCACACGCACGTATTTGATCGTGTTACCGTCGATATCAGCGAGGGTGCGGCGCTCGCGGCCGGCAGTATTGGAATCATCAACTAACGGAGTGACTGTCGGCGGAATCGCCTCAATGTGCTCAACACTGTTGAGGAACGTTGATAGTCCATTGGCTTGCCACGTGAGCGTGTAATGGGTTGCAAACGTCTCGACATGAACCGGTGGTGTGACAGGAACAGTTCGTCGTCCGGGGGTATCTTCCACAGTCGATAGTTTTCGGGCTGAAGTGAAAAACTCGCCCCACGTCAGTCGTTAACATTATCACCAGCACTCGTGACCGAAACCGCACGGACTGTGCGTTCCCGCGATTCGACGACGCGGTACGATTGGCTTGTGGGGGGAGTAGACCGTCCCAGTTTCTTCGCTGTTCCGCTCAGTCGATCGGAAGACGAAGGTCTCAGCCGTCAGTACCGCGCTCTTCACCGATGGTTCGCTATCGACGACGGTCGACAGGTTCGACTGCTCGTGCTGTTCTGGGCCGCGTGATTGGAACACCCGGTTTGAATGTGGCGTCCAGATGTCCGCAGGCACGACCTCACGACTGCGACCAGCCTATCAGCAGTCAACAACCCGCGTATAGAAGTTGGACAGTCACTCATCCCCGAATACAAAACGTCATCATAGAGCCGAGCAAGGCGAAAGCCAACAGATTCAGTCATTGAATCAGGTCAGAGGCCGCACGGAGAGTCACATATCACATCTGTTGTCTGTCTGAATTCAGGCGTTCTTGCACCTGTGTCCGGGGTTCAGCGAGAAACCAATAGACAGACCGTCCGTCAGAGGGGAGTGGCTGGGTGCAAATCTGTACGACCTGTCTCTCACCGACGGGGGATTTCGTCGAACGACTCGGGTAACGCCTCTGAGAGAGCGTCGGCTAACATCGGGATCGACTCCTCGTCGACCTGGATTTCAGCGATTCCCCGGTCTCCGTGCAGACGGATTGTCTTGATCGCCGGGGCGTCGTGGATGACAGTCGTATTTTCGAGAAAACCAGCCTCATCGGGGTAATCGCGATCGAGCGCTTCGCGACCGGCGCGGGTGATCTGGTATAAGTCACGATCCACTTCGTGTGCGAGTTGGTCGGCACACAGATCAGTCAATATGCGCTCGGCCGCCCGTTCTCCGAGACGGCCCTGCTGATAGATATGGTGCAGATTCGACCGACCGCGCGCGAGAATCCGGAGGACACGGCGTTGTGAGTCCGTGAGAGTCATATGAATGCTATCGGGGTTCAAGAGGGAAGTGAGTGTCTGCTGAAAAAGACACCTTCCGACCGCTTTGCCGCCCGATCAGACCGCGACAGCGACTTCTGACAGACACAAACTTACAGCTGCTGACGGGGTCACTCTCAGTTGTCCACAGAGATGAGATGAGATTCGAGAACCGTCGCTTCGTCGGGGTGTGTGCTGCTGTATTCGGCCCAGTCGTCGCGGTCGAACTCGAAGACGATTTCACACGGCCACTCGATATCGCCGCCAGCCGACTCGAGCCGTGATTGAATAGTCGTCACCTCCCCGGCAGCGATGAGCGCGTCACTGGTCGCTGTCAGGAATTCCTCGAGCGCATCGTATGACGCAATATCGAGGTCAGCGCGGTACGTGATACGTGTCTCTGTATCCGCGGGAGCCCTCTCAGCCGATCCATCCGACGATGGGTAACGGGTGGCCTCGGGTCGTGTCCCCTGCCCAAAATAGAAGACGAATCGTTCGCCCGTCCACCGGAAGGGGCCATGTGTGCACTCGGGATCGGCAGGGAAGCACCGCCACGCGAATGTTGCCCGGCAGTCGAGACAGCGGAATCGCGTAATCGAGTCTGTCCCAATCGGGTCATCACGGTCGAACCCACCGGCTGGTTCGACGACTGCACCTTGCGGACAGTGTGCCGGCCCACGGTCGTCGCTCACACAGAACAATCTGGTCGCGACGTATATCAGTTATTGGTAATACGATTTCTTTATTCAGTGGTGATCTGGTAACAAACCATGATACACCATCATTACATGTCTCGTATTGAATAATAAAACCGTGTTT
>JAQCMZ010000501.1 GCA_028274825.1 Haloferacaceae archaeon | reverse complement strand
TTCGTCGTGTTGCTCTGCAATCTCACTTTTCTCTTCTAATTCTGCTTCTAGGTCGTCTTTGGCTCGATCTTCGATTGCTTCGTCGTAGGCGTCGTGGTCACGAAGATCGCTCCGTCGATCCTCAAGGGTGGTCTCAGCCGTGTCTTTCGCCTTGACGGCTCCTTCGTACTCGGAGTATTGATCATACAACGCCTCAAGCCGGTCTCGATTCCCTGGCTCCAAGTCACGTTCAGTAAACAGTGATTTCCGCTCCGATCTGTACTGTTCGAGTTCCTCACGAGCCTCCCCGACACTTCCTTTAATCTCTGCGAGTCGCTGCGTCGCCTCCTCATAGTCGCGCTGCCGTTGTTCGAGACTTTCGACAACGGCTGTGGCGTCGGCACTCATTTCGACCTCGTAAGAGTGCGTCTCGGTCGTGTACGGCTCGACCGTCGTGCGGAACTGCTCAAGATGCTGCTCAACCTGTGTTTCGGCTTGCTCCAATGCCGCCTGTTTGCCAGCGACGGTTTCGTCAGCAGCCTGCCAGCGCTCGACACGCTCAACTGTCACCGCCAGCTCAATATCGTCATCGACCTCGGTGTCGAGCCGCTCCTGAAGTCGTTCCCGGGCTGTCTCTAACTCGCTTTTGACGTCCTCGATATCAAACTGCGCGCGGAGTTCATTCCGCTTCTGTGTCTCTTGCTCGTCTACTTCGATGCTACTCAGTCGCTCGCGGAGGTCGGCCAACCGGTCTCTGACCGCGTCGGCTTCCCAAGTGGCCGGTTCCTCAAGCCCAGTCTGACGGAACGTCTCCGCGTGAGTCGCCCTCGCAGTGTCCTGTCTGGAATCATTATCATTCCTCGCACTAAGAACAGCGTAGCCAGCTAAGCCAAGCCCGAGGAGCGTCAGCACGGCGCCCGCCAGGTTATTGACCACCAGTGCAATCACGACACCCGAAAGTGCCGTCAAGATCCCAGCCGCGACAGCTGCTACAACCGGTCCGCGACTCTGCTGATCGTCAGTAGCTTGTTCTGACGGAGTCGCAAGCCAGTTCTCAAGTGCGTTCCGCCCACTCTCAAGCGTCCCACGATCTGACTGCCCCTCCGACTCACTGTCGAGCCACTCATCGACGGCAGCTTTGACCTGGTTTTTCCCCTCGACTTCAGCCACCTTGCTGACGAACGAGCGAAGTTCAGCAAGGTCACTCGTCTTGATCTCACCGAGTGTCTCGTCGTCAAGATCGAGTGCGATCTTCTCTCCAATCTCGTCACGCTCAGTTGTTGCCTCACTTACTTCTCGCTTCAACCGATCCCGATCATCTTCGGCGTCAGCGAGATTGTCCCGATGTTCTCGGAGCGTCTGTAGATCCTCATCGTTGACGCCGTCTTCTGGGAGTTCTGTGTCTGCCAGTTTTTCAGCGGCGTCGCGGTAGTTCGAGGCAGCCTCCTGCTCTTCGCGCTTCTGTTTCTCAATCTGTTTCTCAAGGGTATCGAGCCGGTCCAGTTCATCACCATCGAAGGCTGCCAGCTCATCCGGGAACGACTCGACCTCTTCGACCCGCTGATCGTACGCATCCTGCGCCTTCCTGTACTCGATAGCCGTCTCCAGCAGATCAACGCGCTCACGCGCGGCGGCAGCAGACGCAAGCTCATCTTCGAGTCGACTGAGCCGGGACCGTTCCGCCTCAAGATCCGGAGCCTCCCGCCGCAGCTTCTCAACCCGTTCGATAGCCGCCTCCGCCTCTTGTGTCTCCGTAATCCCCCGAGTAGTTTGGGTGGTTCCGCCAGTGAGACCAAACTCATCCCGGACCGCATCGATATTGAACCCGCCAGTCGATTCTCGCTGGATAACGCTTGCGAACTCGCCGTCGTCCGTTTCCTCCTGAAGCATATCGTGGAGCGAGAGCGAATACCGACGACCACCATCCAACGACGGCACTGGAATCGGATCAGCAGAAGCCCCGTCCAAGATGTGTTCAGCGACGCCTCCATGGAGTTCGATCCGCCGCGAGTCACCATCGTAGGTAAGTTCAGTCCGAACGTTCGCTGAAGCTGGTGCTTCATCAGGCCAAAGCGACCACCGAATTGCCTCCGACAGCGTCGTCTTACCAGCCGCGTTCGCACCGTAGACGACGTTAACACCAGGAGAAAACCCTTCAACAGTAAATCCAGCCGTCTCAAAACCCGGCGCTCGGTCAATTGTGACAGCGTTAATTGCGACGGTTGACTCCCGCTCGTTCGCTGCGTCACGATCACTGTCCGACTGTTCGGAATCGGTCGAGGCTGGTTCACTCATCAACCATCACCCCTGTTGCTCAACGAAGGCGTCAACAAGTTGCCGAGCTTGCTGGCCGAGTACGTCCTTCGTTTCCGCTTCCGTCGGGCGCGTGTAGGTCTCATCATGACTCTTGAGCTCCCGATACGCGTTCGATTCGTGAGTCTCTCGGACACTCGCGTGAGCCGCCTCAATGACGTCCTGGTAGGGATCGATTGGTTCCTCGCCATCGAGTGCCCGCAGCAGCCCGGCCAGATACCCGATTGGGTCCTCGTCGCCGGCGCGCTCAGCGAGGTCGATTGCGGGTTTCGTATTGATGTTTATGTCAATGACTCGCACTGTCGTCCCGCCATCCGTGAGCTCAATCTGTTCGAGTTCCCCACGTCGACTACGCAGATCGGCGTGTGCATCCGTTCGACCCTCAACCACTAACCTGGTAGCTAGGAGATCCGTATCGGCGCTACATTCCGTGACTGTATCACGCAACTGCTCGTGTGCGACATCAACGATGTCGTGGAATCCTTGTTCAGGGGTCGTTGATATGACAACCTCCTCATATTGTAGTGTTGCTGATTCGAGCGGTTCTACGTCAACTGTGCCGTCACTCTCGACGGAGAGCAACCACGCACCGTGGCCGCCGGTCTCGCTCGGGTCCAATGGCTGTAGTGACCCCGGATAGAGGACTGGCGGGTTGTCGTGGCGTGTCCCCGGGACGTGTAAGTGGCCAAGAACCCATGCCGTGTGACCACTCGTCGCCAAGTCGTCTACGGCGACCGGGGCGTACTGGTCCTCGTCACTCACGTCTGCGTGGACCACGCCGAGACGTGGAACACCGTCATCGCCCAGATCGTACGTCGCCAACGGACTCTCGTGATGATATCTACTCGGGAACGACCATCCCTCAAGATGTAGAAGAGAATCATCGTTAGCGCCAGAGAGCGTTCGTCGCTCCCATGTCCCGCTCCGGCCCAGCAACTGAAGATGATCGATAGCATCGGCTAGGTCCGGAAGAACGTCGGCGTCGTGATTACCGGCGACAACGACCAGAGGAATGTCGGCCTCCGCCAGCGTTGTTGCTACGGACTCAACGGCCCCGAACGCCTCAGCGTACCTGTTTTCGCTGTCAACAAGATCCCCCGCAACGATGACTGCGTCCACTCCCCGATTCACAGCTGTCGCCGCAAGATCCCCCCAGACCTTCCGCGGCGAGAATTCAGCTGGGTCAAATCTGTCAGGGAGTCGGGTCGGACGGCGCCCGACATGGATATCCGCCGTACACAGAACCTCAAGTGAAGGCATCTAATAACCAAATAAAGAGTAATCGAAGTAAATCCCGCGGTCGAATCAACCACGACTAACCTACACGACTCACTCAAACCCACCCGAGCGACGCATTATATCTTGGTACGGCTCGCTGATCAATCAGAATTGATTGCTTTTGACCTGTCGAGATTTTCTAAACTTTGACATGCCGAAGGGGTGTTCTTTACGCGAGGTTTTTATTTGACTGTGTAGCGACCAGGCCTGTATGTCAACGTCGACACGAGAATTTGACTTGAACATGGAGGAAGTCCTAGAGGCGTGGGGACCAGCAGACGCAGCACGCGAAATTATTGCGAACGCCTTGGACGAGGCTGCCCTTACAGACACGGATGATCCAGATATCTATAGCGACGATGGTACGTGGCATATCCGGGACTATGGACGCGGATTCCAGTACGAGCACCTCACCCAGGCCGAAGACGAAGAGAAACTAAACAACCCTGACAAGGTGATCGGGAAATTCGGCGTTGGGATCAAAGATGCAATTGCGACCTGTCACCGTCACGAGATCGACATTACGATTCATTCACCCCACAACACATTCACGGTAAAGGAAGCCCCAAAACACGGGTTCGAAGAAATCGAGACCCTTCACGTTGAGATCCACCCGCCGGAGAAAGACATCGAAGGCACAGAGGTTGTCCTGGACGGGATCTCAGACGAGAATATTGAGGCGGCAAAGCAGAATTTCATTGATTACACTGACGTAGAACTACTGGAACAGACCCGATTTGGGGACGTGTACGAAGTCCCCGAGAACGAGGATGCGTCGGTGTTCGTGAGCGGGCTATGTGTGGCATCAGAGCCGAATTTCCTGTTTAGCTACAATATCACGAACACGACGAAGAAAATCAACGACGCGCTCAATCGTGAACGCTCGAACGTGGGGAGGACAGCATACTCGACGCGAGTGAAGAAAATTCTGCAAGCCTGTGAATCAGAGACTGTAGCATCACGATTGGTCGATGATTTGAACGAGTTTGTGACTGGTGAAACACACGACGAGTTAGACTGGAAGCCGGTACAGGTTCACGCGGTCAAGATTTTGAACGCGGAACGGGACGTCGTGGTAGCGACATATGATGAGCAGAACCGAAGTCAGAATCTTTTCGACAATGCTCGCTCAGACGGCTATGAGATCGTTACGATCCCGGACCGAATCAAGCCGGACATCGAGGACACTACTGACGTCAACGGAGACCGAATTCGAGGAGCTGAAGCATATCGAGAGGAATTCAAAGAGTCGTTCAGCTACGAGTTTGTCGACGAAGACGATCTTACGGACGAGGAATTAGAGATGTGGGAATTGCGCCACGACGTGTTCTCGTGGATTGCATTGCCGGGTGAGGAGTGGGAAGCGAAAGTTTCGGAGTCGCTGCGGACAACAGATTCATCGAGGATGGTGACCTCCGAGTCTGACGATGAGCTGATTATCGTTCACAGAGATATCTTGACAGATGACACACAGTCGTTTCTTCGCAGTCTGTTAGACATTGTTGCGTTCGTACATGGAGGCGAGCTACTCCACAAAGAGATGCTGGCCGACATCGCTGGTGCTGTCAGTGCCGAATTAATCGGAGCGGCTGGACAGGCAGACAGCGATCCTGTGTTCCCCGGAAAATAGATGTAACAGAATCCGACGCAAGCCAGAAATTCAATATACGCTTAGTTTAGCATACTCTCGATAGTCATTTTGACCGTTTCTGCGGCAACCTCAATATCCGATAGACGGACATACTCCCGGTCACTATGCGCTACGGGACCGTCCGCGCCGCTCAACTCGCCGGGGCCGAACACAACAGTCGGCGCGCGCGGTGCGAAATACGACGCCTCTGTCGCCGCTCCGAACGCTCGGATCTCCCCACCGCTTAATTCCGCCATCGTCTGTACAAGCATCGTGTCGCTATCGGTGACGAACGCTTCCGGGTCCGGGCTGTCCGGATACGCTGGGTCCACCTGCACCGCGTACTCCGCCGGGATTTCCCGCTCCAAGAACCGCGTTAACGCGGTGAAAAACCCGGCACTGGTTTCCGGCGGTACACTCCG
>JAQCMZ010000495.1 GCA_028274825.1 Haloferacaceae archaeon | reverse complement strand
AATATCGACGAGCAATTCATCGACGACCACACTGATGGCTACACTCGCATGCTCGAATCGCTCCCGAGTCTGGAGGAATCCGCGACAACCGCCGGCGTCTCTCCCGACCATGTCCACGAAGTTGCTGAAGCGCTGACAGCAGAGACCATCATCTACTGGGGGATGGGCGTCACGCAGAGTAATCAAGCAACGCAGACGGCACGGGCAGTGATCGATCTGTGTCTCGCGACAGGAAATATAGGTCCGAGAAGTGGTCCGCTTTCACTAGTCGGTCAGGCTAATTCTCTGGGGCATCGAGTGTGTGCTTCGACAGATACGTGGCCGGGTCTGCGCGTGTTTGACGACCCGTTCAACCGGCGTCTTGTAGCTGACGCGTGGGACGTGACACTCGACCGGATCCCGGAGTCATCCGGTCCGGGATTCATCGGCATCATCGATTTGCTTGCCCGTGAGAATCTCGATGTCTGCTGGGCGGTCGGAACGAATCCTCTCGTTGAACTCCCTGGTTCTGGCTACGTCGAGAGTGCCCTCGAGGAGACGTTTCTCATCAGTCAGGCTACGTTTCGCTCAGAGACGACCGAGTGTGCAGACGTGGTGTTACCGACAGCGACGTGGGGGGAATCTGCCGGGACTGTGATGAATATGGACCGTCGTGTCTCACGCGTCACCGCGTCGGTCGACCCCCCGGGAGAAGTTCGACAGGATATTGATGTTATCGCGGCGATCGGCAACCGAATTTCCCCGGGAATATTCGATTCACCGCCACTCGACCCGGCGGCGGTGTTTGACGAGATCCGTGGACTTACCACAGCGACGGCAGCCGATCTCTCGGGGATCAGCTACAATCGGCTCAACTCGGACCTAGCAGTCCGATGGCCAGCACGGAGCGGCGACGAGGAGGGCGGCTATCGATACTACGATGACGGCAACTGGTCGTTCAACACGGACTCCGGCCGGGCACAGTTCTCGATGAGCACACACACCCGTCGCCCAGAGCCGGTTGATGCAGAGTATCCGCTCACGGTGACGATGGGCCGGACTGCTGGTGTCTACGGTGGTCCCAGAAACCACTCGGAAAGTGATGAGAAACTGCCCACAGCCCGAATCAATCCCTGGACAATCGCGCGACAACTAGAAGCGATTGACCGCGGTCGAACAGTTGTCAAATCTCGTCGGTCTGCAGTCACTGTCACCATCTCCCCGAGCGACAGGGTTCCCGCCGGGATAATCTGGCTTCCAACTCAATGTGGGGTTATCAACGACTTGACCCTGAGAACAGTTGGTATGAATGCCGGTGAACCGAATCTCATGCACTGTGCAGCGGGACTGTCACCACCGGGGTAATCGCTAATACTGGCGATACACCGAGTGAAATTGCTCGCCTCATCCACACGGAGTAGGCAAAACACCGGCATCTTTTCGTGCGGAATGACCTGTCTCCTCTGTCCAGCCTAGGAGGTCAACACGACAGGTGTTGTCCGTTGTTTCTCTTGTGCGAGTGCGATTTCGTCGCGTGCAGTGTGATCTCCCCGAGAGCGAGACACTCTCGTTCGGTGGCCGCAGTTGTCAGAGACGACACTGATCGATCCTAACGCCTAGTGGAGATATATTAGGAATATTGCGTGAAAACAAACGTTTGTAATTTTCCGATCAGTACATCTGATACGAGCCCTGCCCTACAGATAGTACCAGAATCACCAGTTTTTGACGGCTTTGTCTAAAATTCGTCCACCGGTTAGCTTATAATCTGTCTGTTCATTTCGTCCAGTAGTGGAATATCAGACATTACAGAATAAGTGGGTGTCACCTGTCGGAGTGTCACCCATTCACCGAGCAGAATCGAACACAAGAGCAGATATCGGAGCTTTCTTGTCCGCTTCACAATTTGACACTTGCATCCGTGAGATCAGAAGATCAGTTCATCAACCGGGGTGTGATAGATGAACAGTCCAATCAGGATGACGAAATACCGAACGCTACTCCTGGCGACGATCGGATTCAATTTTTCGTTTCTCATCTGGTTTTCGTTTGCCCCGTTTACCGGGCCGATGGCAGAGGAATTTGGCCTCTCGCTGGCCGAAATCGGGGTCTTGGCGAGCGCGGCAATCTGGCTAGCCCCGTTCGGACGGATCCTGACCGGATGGCTTTCGGACAGGTTCGGAGCCCCGACGATCTTTGCGATTGTTCTCGCGTACGTCGGTGTGTTCTCGATATGGAGCGCGTTCGCTGAGTCGTACACCGTCTTTTTCATCACACGATTAATCGTCGCCACGGCCGGGATTACGTTCGTCATTGGAATTCAACACGTCTCCGAGTGGTTCGAGAGTGAATCACTGGGGACAGCTGAGGGGATCTATGCGGGAATCGGCAACGCTGGAGCGGCCGGTGGTGCGTTGATTCTTCCGCGCGCATTTCCATCTGGATGGACCGGTCCAATCTTCACTACGAACTGGCGTGCTGCGTTCTTCTACACCGGGCTCGTTTCGATCCTACTAGCGGGCGTCTACTACGTCTTCGGTGAGGCAGCAAAAACCGATGAAAAGCGCACGGCGACGAAACAATCGGCGAGTCTGCGAGAATGGCTTCACACCGCCACGAGATACGGAACAGTGATCTTGGCGCTCGCGTACGTGATGACGTTCGGACTTGAATTATCGATGAACGGCTGGCTCGCCACCTACTACCGGGAGGGGTTCAACACTCAGAACCTTGTTTTGGCGTCGACATTTGCGGCGACGTTCTCAGTCGCGGCAGGACTGTTACGACCAATCGGCGGATACGTGAGTGATCTGTTGGCGCGGAAGGAACGAGATATCCTTCCCATCTTCACGGGGCGTTACCGTGAGCAGTGGACGTTCGTGTCACTCTGCTTCGTTGTGGTCACGATGGTCGGGATGACGCTCGCTGGTCTGACCGGGCAGGTACTCCTCGCTGTCGCCGCTGGGTTCCTCGTTGGGATGGGCTGTGCATTCTCCGAGGGCGCAATCTTCGCACAGGTCCCTGCGATGTTCCCAAACAGCTCTGGGGCTGTTGCCGGGGTTGTCGGTGGGATCGGAACTGTCGGTGGGATCGTGTATCCGCTCGTGTGCGCGGCCCCATTCCTTCCGAATCTTCACACCGGATACTCTGTTGTGGCCGTCTCGATGATTCCGATTGTTCTACTCGCCGCGTGGGTCTTCCAGCCTAACGTGGCCGAACGAGCGACTGATGATGGTCTCGTGACCGGGAGTGATTCTTCGCCCGTCTCTGATGACTGACAAGTCATCCCCAGGACGAAATACAGACACCGCCTCAAACTCACCCCGGAGCGATTCTCAGTGACACTCTCGATTATGCTTCGACTCGCGGGAAGCTGACCGTCGATATCCAATGAGCTCCCGCCGATAGCCCGGCTCGCTGGTGAGAAACACCAGTCTCTGGTTATCTGCTTCCGAATTTTTATGATATCGACTCCCGTGGACTCGCACGTGAGCTTTGATTCTCATCAGGTCTCGACGGTCACCTTTGACTCGTATAGCACCCTCGTCGATGTAGATGCCGCTGAGACGGCGCTTGCCGAACGAGTCCCTGACCCGCAGCCGGTCTCGAAACTCTGGCGGGCGCGCTCACTCGAGTACACATTTGTCGCCAACGCTGTCGATGCGTATCAACCGTTTTACGAGATGAATCGAGACGCACTTCAGCACGCGCTTGACGTTTGTAATGTTTCTCTCTCCACTGCAGAACGCGATGAGATTTTGGCGGTCTATCACGAACTTGATGTGTTTTCGGATGTCCGTGACGGGATCGAACGTCTCTGTGACGGCGGCTACGATTGTTATGTCGTGTCGAACGGGAATCCCGCGATGCTAGAGTCGATGGTTGAACACGCCGGTATCGGAGATCTGCTCGAAGACACGATCAGCGCAGATGAAGTCGGGACGTTCAAGCCAGATCCGGAGATCTATCGACACGGAGCCGCCAGAGCCGGAACACCAATCGATAACATTGTCCACGTGACCGCTGGGTGGTTCGATATTATGGGTGCTCAACACGCTGGAATGCAGGGTGCATGGGTAGACCGAAAGTCCTCGCCGTGGGAGCCGTTCGGCCCCGACCCGGATCTCACAATCGACACATTCCACGATCTCGCAGAGACACTCGACGTGTGAATTGGATCGTAATTGGCGATTGAAATCGCTTCTCAACTCCTTTAGCTTCCCTCGGGGTCAGTCGCCTTGTGAACGCAGGCTTCAGAACGAAAACTTGTGAATACCGCCCGAACCTGTGTAGTACTGTGATGTCCACTGCGTGTGGATTTCGAAACAATGAGAGACTGTCTGACACGGTCCAGGGTGTAACCTCCTGGTGAGGGCTCTCTCCCGATAGAATTTGGATTTTTTGCTGAGAAGAGACGCAGACAGGTCAGCCGATGACGCGGTTTTGGAGGTAATCCAGGTGTTTTGCGTTGTAGACGATCCGAACCTCGTCTGTCGAGGGTGTCCCGACGCATGTGAGTCGAACGTTTTTGTCCTCGACTTCCTCGTCTGAGAGAATTTGCTGCATATCCATATCGACCTCGCCACCGACTACGATAGCCGCGCAGTTAGCGCAGGCACCGGCACGACACGAGAACGGCCAATCGTATCCTTGAGCCTCGGCGGCTTCGAGAATGTACTCGCCCTGATTTACTTCGATACTCCCATAGTCTCCGTCAGACAGGTCAAGATCGTTGGCCTTCTCGAAGATATTGTCATCGTACATATCCCAGCCGTTATCATCAACGGCTTCGTAGTTGAGATATTCAACAGTTGCCATCACGAAAACTAACGGATGGAACGGATTAAATCCCTCGGTGAACACACTTTGAGGTAGTTGCGTCGTACCGCATATCCGATACAGAATACCCCAGCGTGGCCATCTCACACACAGCGTCGTCTCAGCCTGTCTCACTCGCGAGTCACGCATACTACAGACGAACAAACAGGAAGCCCCCGGCTTCAGTCGTGGGTAGCTGACGTCTCAATCAGCCAGTCCGTATCCACGCCGGAACAGCAGGAAGTTGATCGAGATGACGACGACTGCTGCTGTTGTCAACACAGCTAACGAGATATTCGGATCGACCTCAGTGACGCCGATCATCCCGTACCGGACACCATTCACCATGTATACCATCGGGTTGAACAAGGAGACGGTCCGCCAAACCGGCGGCAGCACGTCAAGTGAGTAGAACACAGCGCCGAAAAACACCAGTGGTCGGAGAATGAACTGGTTCATCACGGTGAGGTAATCGAAGTCGTTAGCCCAGAGACCGCCGATGACGCCGAGTCCTCCGAACAGGGTGGTGGTGACGATGATGAACGCGACGAGGTAAAACGGATGAGACACGGGAATAGACGTGAATATCCAGCCGACACCGATAATCAGCAGCGCGGTGATGACCCCTCTAAGCGCACTCGCCGAGACGTACGCAGCCACCTTGTTGATATCAGACATCGGCGACACGGTCACTGCATCGATATACTCATTCCACCTGCCGTGAAAGATGCTGAACGAGGAGTTCTCAAAGCTGTCTGAGATGGCTCCGAGGACGACTAATCCCGGGAGCACAAATTGGAGATAGCTGACGCCAGCAATTGCACCGATCCGACTCCCGAGTATAACGCCAAAGACGGAAAAATAGAGTGTATTGGTGACGATCGGCGGCAAAAACGTGTTGTACGGCCGTCTGATGAATCGGAGAATCTCCCGTTTGACCAGCGTCTGAAATTGAGTCAGTCCCTGACTCATAGCGGCTCCTCACCCGTGTTCTTAGAACTGTCCCCTGTCGTGTGGGACGCCTTCCAGCACTCACTGAGACTGTTTCCGCGAATTACGGCAGTCATCTGGCCCCGCTGTTCGGTGTGATCTGCCGCTCCGACTGTGATTCGGGATCGTCTGGACTGGCAGGTCCGTCGCGGTCATCGGCCCCCGCCAGCGAGGTGTCGTCAGAATCGCCGTCGTCGCTGCTGTCGTGTCGAGTCATCTCGACGAACACCTCCTCAAGTGAGGTGCGAGTGATTTCGAGGTCAACAATTTCGAGATCGGCAAGGTCCAATTCGCGGACGAGTGCCGGAGCGACCAAGCCCCCTTTTCGGGCAGTGACGGTGAGTCGGCGGCCGTCCTGTTCGATCGATTCGACGCGCTCGTCATCAGAGAGAAGAGCCGGCAGTGTCACCGGCTGGGATCGAAGGGTGACAATAATCCGGTCTGTACCACGGTCTTTCAGTTCTGCCGGCGATGCGACCGTTCGGACTCGCCCAGCGTCGAGAATCGCTACCTTGTCACAGAGTCGTTCAGCCTCCTCGATATAGTGTGTCGTCAGAAGAATTGTCTTCCCCTGGTCGTTGAGATCAGTGACGAGGTTCCACAGGTCACGTCGAAGTTGGACATCGACACCGGCAGTGGGCTCATCGAGAATCAACAGATCAGGGTCAGTGATGAGCGCGCGAGCCAAGAGGAATCGCCGTTTCATCCCTCCAGAGAGGAAGTCGAAACGAGTGTCGCGTTTATTGTAGATTCCGACCTGCTTGAGAACGTCTTCAGCCCGGGTTTCTGCCTCGCTAGCCGGAATCCCGTGATATCCGGCTTTGTGTTCTAACACTTCTTCAATCGGGAAAAAGCGGTCAACGTTGAACTCTTGTGGGGCGAGCCCAATCGCATTCCGCGCCTGTTGATAGTCGTCGTCCACGTCGTGACCGAAAATCTGGGCTGTCCCGCCAGACTTCTTGACCAGACCGACGAGTGTGTTGATGAACGTCGTCTTGCCCGCGCCGTTCGGACCGAGTAGTCCGAAGAAGCTCCCGTCGGGCACGGTCAAAGTGATACCATCGAGCGCGGTTACGTTGTCATATTCTTTCTGAAGATTTTCAATATACAGTGCGGGTTGGCTGGTCATACGGAGTCTCTCAAGCCAACTCGGAGGGTGATATCGATATTACTATTATGCGAAAGTGGAATAAAAACTGTCTCTATTGATCTCGAGAAGCCTCTCATACTGGTATAAATGTTCGCTGGTTTGGCCTAAATGCTGCCCGGTTTGCCCGTGTCACTGAGACCGGACACACATCTGGGTGGTGATCAAATGCTGGTCAACTCATCTGTCAGGAGTGACTGACGCTACAGTCTCTCGGGACAGGCCCCGAGGCTTCGCCCTGTTGGACTGTACGGTACCACAGGCAACTGTCAGTCCGTCCGCCCGTCTCCCCACTGAAGCCGGCTGGACTGAACACCCGGACATACTGCGTGTCCGCGAAAGTTGGTTGCTCACCACCCGCTGTAACCCCCGTCGTAAGGGTGTTATAGAACGGTTGGCATGGGTTTCTGATATCGGTCGAGAGGACTG
>JAQCMZ010000492.1 GCA_028274825.1 Haloferacaceae archaeon | reverse complement strand
GTGAAGTGGTAAACCCGCTCTCGCTCTCGGCGGCTGCCTTCTCGCGCGAGGAGGACAACCTCTTTGAGTCACGGAGGTGTTCACCACACCGTGGCATCCGAAGCCGACAATCGGGTATACTACGTCGTCAGCGACCTGCACATCGGCGGTGACGAGCAGCTGCGAGAAGTGGAGTTTCTCGATGAGTTACTCGGGTTTCTCGACCATCTTGCGAATACCGACGAGAACGCGGAACTGATCATCAACGGCGACGCGTTCGGGCTCTGGGAGTTCACACAGATCGACGGGATCGAGAAGTTCGACACACTCGTCGAGATGTATCCAGAGCTGTTCGCTCAGTTGGAGACGACCGGTGGCAAGATCCCGATCACACTATTGCCGGGCAACCACGACCACGAACTGGCCGCGTACGATGCATACGTCGACCGGTTTGCCGAGTACAACGTCTCACTCGTCCAGGATCAGTCGACGACTCGTCGGGTTGGAGAGCGCGTCATCCATTTTGAACACGGTCACCAACAAGACCCGAACAACCGAATCGAAGACTGGGGCAACCCATACGCGACACCGCTGGGGTACTATTACAACACACTCATCACGAGTCGGGCGGGGCAACTCTCCGACCGGGGGCGATTCAACTGGCTCAAAGACGTCCAAGCAGTGACTCCGACCGAGCGGATGCCCGTCTGGCTCGCTTCGAAGTACTTCTATCTGGAGATGAACCCCGCGATACGGTACGCTCTCGTCCCGTTTCTTCTGTTGTTCAATATCAGCGCCGTGATTGCTATTCTCGCAGGGCTGGATATCCTCGGCATCTGGTCGATGCCGGTCGATCGGACGACGGCCTTTCTCGGCCAGTTCGGCGCGGCAGGGACTGCCGTGTGGTTTCTGTTGGCCGTCAACACCGTCGTCACGGGGCTGCTGTTGCTCATCGGGATCCCCCTGTACTTCCTCCGTCGGGATCTGCGGAAGACAATCGACCGGTTCGGGATCTTCGAGACAGAACTCACCGTCGATACAGAGGCGCCGTACGAGAACGCTGCTAAGACAGTGTTCGATGAACATCCGGAGACAGCTATCTTCTGTTACGGGCACACCCATCGTCCCAAACTGAAAGAAATCGAGGGGGGAGTGCTAGTCAACACTGGGACATGGCTGAAACGACTTCACCGTCGCGACGGGGTCACGGGTATTCTTCCGCCGGTATTTTATCCGTCATATCAGCTGTGTTCGGTCCGAATTGCTGCCGAATCTGAGGGGGTCGTCATCGAATACGACGTGGTCGAAAAGCCAAGTCCCAGTCACGAAGAGCTCACATTCACCGAACGTCTCTTTACTGTCGGCCGCGAGCCCGACTTGGATCTCCCCGACAGGATCGTCATCGATCCCGAGATTCCGACGACTCCTCCCGGGCCGACCGACTGATCGACACGCCGGGTGATCAGTATGACCCTGCTGTGTGCATCCCACCGAGAAGGCAGTGAACAAGCGTAGAGTCGGGTGCTATGAGCCTCACGACAGACTGTGACTCGTTACTGGCTCGCAGCCGACGAAAGGTGAGTGACCGCTCACTCGTCGCCAGGCCTGGTGACTACCAGTGATCGCTCAAACGTCGAGACGGTCTGGGATCTGCTCGACTCGGCGGCGGATCGCTGCGGCGTCAACACCACTGTAGTCACCGTCATCGTACTGAACCTCGCCATCGACCATAGTGAACCTCACATCGGCGCCCTGGGCGACGAACACCAGATGTGCGTACGGATCACCGCGAGGTGTCGCCCGTGCCGTTTCAGTTGAGAGGCCGACGATATCTGCTTTCCAGCCTTCTGCGAGCCGGCCGACAGCGTCGAACCCGGCGGCCTCCGCCCCGCTGCGGGTTCCCATCCGGAAGACCCCTCGGGCCGAGAGGGCGGTGGGGTCCCGTCGAGAGACCCGCTGTAACAGTGCTGCCTGCCGCAGTTCGGTGAAGCCGTCCAGGGTATCGTTACTCGGCGGGCCGTCACTCCCGATGGTAACATTGATTTCACGATCGAGATAATCGCCGACCGGGGCGATACCCGCGCCCAATTTCATATTTGCTGATGGACAATAACACACGTGAGTGCCGGTCTCGGCAAGGAGGTCTCGCTCGGCGTCACTCGTCTGTACACAATGTGCCAACACGACGTCACTCCCCGTGAGGCCCACCTCGTGAAGCCACTGAATTGGCCGCTTGTCGGTCGCTTCGCGGACAGTCTCGATTGTTTCAGATTCTTCAGCAGCGTGTGTGTGGATCCGCACCCCGTCGTGCCGGTTCGCGAGTGCGCGCGCGCCACGAAGACACGCCTCCGAACAACTTGCCGCGAACCGCGGCGTGACAGCATACTGGATCCGACCGTCTCGCGCGCCATGATACCGGGTGAGTAACCGTTCTGTTTCCGTCAGTGCCGTCTCGGTGGCTTCCGCCAATCCTGCGGAGTCGGTCTTGTCGATCAGTACTTTCCCCATCCGGGCTCTGATTCCCGTCTCGATTGCTGACTCGAACGCCTCGGCAGTATGTTCAACGCTTGGATGATCAACGACGGTCGTCGTTCCAGATGCAAGACATTCCAGGTATCCCAGCGCTGCAGCGGCCCGTGTCGCTTCCGGACCCATCGCTGCCTCCATCGGGAGAATCTGGTCGGACAACCACTCGCAAAGCCCGAGCCCATCGGCTCGTGCCCGACCGGGTGACTGGACCGAGTGCACGTGACTCTGGACGAGCCCCGGCATGATCAGATCGTATCGCCGCCGCTCGTGGTCGGGATATTCTTCATAGAGATCGGCTGAGTCATCGACTGCAGCGATTCGATCATCCTCGATGACTATCGCACCGTCTTCGAGTACTGTTCTCGCATCGACTATAATTGTCCCTTGCAGTAGCATATTCACATCTGAGACTCCGCAAACGCAGTATT
The DNA here is from genome assembly GCA_028274825.1 of Haloferacaceae archaeon. Taxonomy (GTDB): domain Archaea; phylum Halobacteriota; class Halobacteria; order Halobacteriales; family Haloferacaceae; genus J07HR59. The sequence goes on along the minus strand of JAQCMZ010000492.1, from coordinate 950 downwards.
CACTGCATTACCCAACCAGCCGGTGAGTGGCTGACAGCCCTCGCGGCGACCGCTGTGTGATCTTCACCACCGTACCCGCTGATTGACTGGGCGATGCCTTCACCAACTCCCACAGTCGGAAACGAGGGCCATCTGAACACATCCCAGTAGTGGATTAGTCTTTTCGCGCGAAGTCACTCAAGACGAATACTAGCAAAGCACCTACCGACGCAGTATAGCATTCTCCGTAGATAACGGAATCACAGCGGGAACAGCGCGGAATCTTTATACACTTCACCGAGAACTGTAATATCTGTTCCACAGGCCCAGAAGCGGCCGGTGAGACGGGCAGTCTGTCAGCCCTACCGGTGGGGATACTGAGCGAGTCCCTCTGACTCCCCTGCTGGAAGCCGCCTGAGAAAGCTCGGTTTTCGAAAGAGATAGGTGTGGGGGCTTTCCGCTTGTGGAGCACGACACTTAGGAGTCCACCGACAAGCCCACCCGTTTACGCATGGGTAGCTGACGAGCGCACTATCTCTCCATCTGGGAGTCAATCAGTCATCACCGTGGTTGGTCGGGGTCCGAATCCAATCAGAGACTACCGTACCAACTGTGGGATCGGTGAGAGACCGACCCAAATCGGCGTCACAAATTGCGGTGGCCCGTCCGACACTGAGACGAGTCGTACCGGATCTTGATGACCGCGCCACTACCGTCCAAGGTGACGACAGGAAAGTCCCCTCGGTACAGCGCCGGGGTCGGCTGAGTACGGGTCAGTATTGTGGACGCCTCCCGAGATCCCGTGTGCGGACTCTACAGCGGTTCAAGGCGAGTGCCTCGGGGTCTGACGGAAATCGAAGAAGAGTGATGACGAGAATCGTCGATTCTCGACGGATGACCCCGAGGGTGAAGCCGACCAGTAGGTTTCTCAAACAATAACTCGGAGTCGCGGTGCAGTCAGAGAAACTCCA
>JAQCMZ010000385.1 GCA_028274825.1 Haloferacaceae archaeon | reverse complement strand
CCGTCTCACAGGCCCAGAAGCGGCCGGTGAGACGGGCAGTCTGTCAGGCTTAAAGTTGGGGATACTGAACGAGTCCCTCTGACTCCCCTGCTGGAAGCCGCCTGAGAAAGCCCGGGTTTCGAAAGAAATGGGCGTGGGGCTGTCCGCCTGTGGAGCACGACACTTGCGAGTCCACCGACAAGCCCACCCGTTTACGGGTGGGGAGCTGACACAGTTCCAATCACTATTATATCAGCAGATACTGGATATGTGTATGTATGATTTCGTCGTGGTCGGTGTTGGGCCGCCAGGAGCGCGGTTCGCAAGACGAGCAGCGGAAGCAGGCTACGACGTGCTTGCGCTGGAGAAGGGCCGACTCGGAGAGCCGTTAGCCTGTTCGGGCCACGTTTCGACCGATATCTGGGAGTACGTCCCCGAGACGGCTACACAACGACTCTTTCAGAACCGGATCTACGGGGCCAGATTCCACATCGACGGTCCGGACTCTCGGTCGTATCCATTCTACAAGCAACGAGAAATCTCGAACGTGATCGACCGGGTGGAACTCGACCGAACGCTGGCCGATTGTGCTCGTGACGCCGGAGCGGACGTTCGAGAGGGGCATACGGTGACGGATGTCGACGACGGCGACGAGTGTGTGCGCCTGGAAGTGGCCGTGGCAGACGATGCCGACTCGATAGCCGGGTCTGGGGCCGACAACCCGACCGATACCGTTGAAATAGAGGCGCGAATGGTGGCTGGCTGTGACGGGCCGAATTCTCGGGTACGTCAGGAGGTCGACCTTCCAAGCCCAGACGAATTCCTGCACGGTGTGCTTGCGTTCGATCCCGACCCCGATCACGGCGACCGGGTTGATGTCCACCTGACTGCGCCGGAGTTTTTCGCATGGCGGATCCCCCGAGGAGACGCAGGGGTCGAATACGGGCTTGGCGCGCCGCCAGGAACGGCGGTGTCCGAGATGTTCGATCAACTGACTGACGAATACGAGGTTTCGACCAGTAACACTTGTTCGGGACTCATCCCGGTTGGCCCTCCATCGCAGGTGACCGGTCACCGGACGTTCCTGATTGGTGATGCAGCCGCCCAGACGAAGCCATTCACCGGCGGTGGGATTCTCTACGGAATGACGGCCGCTGACATTGCTGCCGAGCGGATCGATCCTGACCGTCCAGCCACGCTCGCGGAGTACGAGTCCGGGTGGCGAGACGAGTTGGCAGAAGAGATTCGGCTCGGCCGCTGGGTGCGGCGGTGTTACTCTCTGCCGAAGCCTGTCCAACGGCTCGGGCTTCGCTCTCTTTCCGGGGAGATTGGGGTACACATGGATCGCCCCTCGACGCTGTTTTCGCGTGATCAACTGAAGCGATTGTTCTCCTGACACGGCTCGGCGCCCGACCACTTCGGATATTGATCTATCACGTCTGAACCGTCGTATCTATTCAGTGTCGTCCACAGATCACCGGGCTCGAGGAGCCTGAGTATTGCCCGGATAATTCGGTCGGATTCTAACTGAGACGGCAGACAGATTTCGGGGGCCACCGAAATCAGCCAATTACGGAAGGCACTGGTTAGTTCGGGTAATTGAAAGCCAGCAAAAGGAATCCGGGTGGGCCAACAGACGCACAGAGTTGAACAATTCAGAAGTGGTTACTCGATTCCGTCTCGTGTTTGAGGTCACCGCCACGGCCACCCTCGACAGTAGCGGATCCCTGTCCACCGGTCGATGGAACCTTGACGTGAACGTCTTGGATATCGTCGAATTCCAAGATGAGATCGCGTTGGATATTGCTCGCAGTGACATCAGAGATTCCGCATCCAGAACACGTCCCGCCGAGTTCGACGACGACCTCGCCAGTATCCGGATCAGCCTCACGTACAGCACTCGTTCCCCCGTGCATCTGAATAATCGGCATCTGTCCGACCATCCACTGCTCTACTCGTTCTTTCAGGGTTTCGTTACTCATTACTTATTATTACAGCCCACCCTTTGGATACCTTGCGTTTCAGATGAGGGTGTGTAACCAGTATTGACTACGTATCGTCAGTTCCGAGTCGAGTTCGGAGCCACCACACGGCCCCACCGAGGGCGGCAACCCCAGTCCCGACCCCAAACCCAAGCGCTGAGTCGGAGACACTGTCGTCTGATACCGTCGCATCGTCGGGAGGAGACCCGTCCGTCGCTACTGACGATGGGGCACCCGACTCGGCGTTTTCCTCAGCGGTGCGATCATTGTCAGTGGTCCCGCCTGTCGACGCAATCAACGACGGCTGATTGGGCTGTTCGCCTGCCCGATCCGGAAAGACGAACAGGGCTGGCTCCGCGCGGTAGCCCGTACTGCTGGCTATGTAGAATTCATCAGTAACACCGGCTCGTGCAGTCCAGAAACTCGCCGTCTCCGGGTCCCGCCAATCGGCAATCTGCTGTGGTGAGTCTGGCGACGCAATATCGTACACTCGCACACCGCCCTCGTACCACGACGAATAGAGTCTGTCTCCCCGGAGTTCGAAGTTGTGTGAACTGGTCCAGACGCCCTGGCGTGTAGGATCGGATGACTCTGGCGGGTCGATAGTTGCGTGATGCCGGGGGGATTGGGGGTCTGAAATATCGAATAAATCGATTCCACCGGGAGCGCCCACGAGATCAGAGCCATCAGTCGCCGCCCACGCTTCGTGGTTGACTGCCAATAGCTCCCCCTGTTCACCGGGGGCTGCGTAGTGTGCGTTCCCCGGCGGTGTCGTCGCCTGCAGATTCACCGCCGTTTTGGCGAGTCCTCTGAGGTCTGCGGGATCTTGCCCGCCGACTGTCGACAGGTGAGTCGGTGCGGTGGGGTCTGAGATATCTACCAACTGCACCCCTGCGTCCCAGTAGGAGACGTATGCGATATCGCCAGTTACGTGCACATCGTGGATCGGATACAGCGATGGATCGACCTCGCTCCAGCGGTCATCGTAGTCGCGCACCGACCAGCGGGCAATCTCTGATCCCGACTGTAAGTCAACGATCACCAGTGGATTCTGGCGGCCATCGGTGGCCGTGAGGTACGCGTACCCGTCCGCGAGATGACCGTTATGAATTGTATAGTCGGTTTCGACCGCACGAGTGAATACTGGTGCCGCTGGGTCTGAGATGTCAAACTGTGCGACTGCCCGGAAAGCCCCATCACGGCGGTGTGCCGGTCCCACGAGGATGAGCTCATCGCCATCCACGCTCAGGTCCCAAACGAGGTGGAGCGGCCCGCCGTCTCGGTTGGCGAGAACATCACGCACCCGTGTGAGAATACGCGGGTCAGCGGGGTCTGAAACATCAACACTCACGAACCCGTCGCCGGTCGCGAGATACGTGAACTGTCCGTCTTCACCCATGACTGCCTCGAAGGCGGCGTCAAGCTCCAGTCTAGCGAGGGGCTCGTACGGCTCTGTGGTCTCGCTGTGTGACCCGCGGGTCACACGGGTGGCCGAGCCAATCGGAACCGCTCCGACTCCAGTCCCGATTCCGAGCCCGACACCAGCCCCGGTCTGGAGCAGGTCACGTCGACGCATACAATCTATCAGGGATCGACTGGTTTGAGGGTGTCGCGGGCTGTTCGACCGGTATCGCCGGAGGCGGGTCCGTTCGCTCTGCAAACGATGAGGGTTAGATATTGTCGGCCATCGTGAGTGGCGGGATTTCCTCGCTGTCACGAGAAGGCTGTGACGGAGTAACCGAAATAGGTCGGTAGATCGGGGGCTCGCCAGCGTGTGACGGTAAAGTGGGCGAAACTTCGGCGAGAGGTGTCGGCAGATTGTCTCGGAGCACACTCCCGGGCGCTCAACCGGAGTTTGTCAACAATTGTCGATGATTCAATCGGCAGTACTCAGGCCTGAACGCGCATGCGGGTGTTCCATATTCAGATTGTGCAGGTTCGTGTATCGAGGCTGATCATGATGCCAGTCACTACTGAAGCTAGACTGTGCCCGGTCTTGACGGCAGTGAAAAAAGTCTCGGCCGTGATTCAGAAGTCCGGGGCCTCGTCTTCGACAGCTCGTTTCATCGAATCACGTCGCGATTTCGCGTCTCGGTCAGTCACTTGCTTCAGGAAGCCATTCTTGAGATCTACTGCCTCGGCGGCTGCGTCAGCGTCGCCATCAGCAATCACGTCTTCAGCATCGCGCTCCTCAAACTGGACCATGAGTCTGTCTTTTTTTCCGTCGTATTCGGATTTCCCGGCCAAGATGCGCTCGAAAACTGGGTTATCTGGATCTGGGATGACGTACAGTTGGTGTCCGCTCACATCTTCTGTCCCGTTCACACTGCCGAAGTGCTCCTCGATGAGTCCTTTCAGATCCGGTACCCGATCGTCGAGATACTCTCCCCGACGCATTTTGTATTCTTTCATACTTCGTCGTTTGATAGCAGATGGTAAACCGCTTTCGTCACCCATTGTGGGCTGATACCGTACTCACGTGCCATGCGATTCTAGCAAGGTGTTATGAGCTGTTTCATCCTTTCGTTTTCGTGTGCTGACCGTGGGTGGTACTCGATGCCGAAAGACAACTTGGATGATCAGATAGGGTCACACAGAGTGGCGTTGGCGCGGAGCAGAACGCCCCCGAATCCGACGGCTTCACCAGCCCACAGAGTCCGCAAGATCGAGTTCTCGAAAGCACGAATATTGGGAATTGATCTCACTTAGACCGGTTCGGTCGCTGTTAGCCCTGATTCAGTAACGGGCTCAGACTCGTCGTTCGCTAATAAACCCGCGCTGACATTCCGGGCAGATGTCACCGGCACGCAGTGGGCTGTTTCTCACTTGTTCGACGTGTCCACAGTCCGGACAGAGATACTCGAGAGTGACGCCAGCAGACTCCGCATCGGCATCTGGGGGGTTCGAGTGGGCGACCCCAGCTTCCGTTCGTTCGACACCGGTGTGTACATCGTCCACAGTGGTGGGTTGTTCGGGCGTAGTGTCTCTGGATTCACCCTGGAATCCAGTCGATCCAGCTCCGTCTTGCCCGTCCTCGGCTGGCAGGCCGCTGGCAGTGTCAGTCGAGACGGCCGACGGATTCCCGGTGTCCGCCTCGGCGTTAAATCCCTCATCCTCGCCCACTTGCTCCGGCCACGGCTCGAAATCCTCGGTCCGTGACTCTTGCTGGATATCGGGTTGGGATGAGCTATCATCGTCAGTCTGACTCTCTTGATCGGGGGGTTCGGGCCACTCGCCAGGACCTCGGTCGGCAGGGTCGGTCGTCGGTTCGTCATCGAGAATTACGCCATCGTCTGACTGAGAATCCACTCCCGTCTCAGCGCTGGCCTCGATACCGGATAGATTCGGCCTGGCAGGTTCGGATTCAGTCTCCGCGCCGGATTGACTCTGGCGAGGCGAATCCGCTGTCATTGCGGGCTCGGAGTCTCCCGTCGAATCCGGCTGCTCAGACTCAGGGTCGTCCTCGTCGTCGAGAATGATTGCGGCGTCGTCGGAGACATCAGTGATGGCCTCTTCATCTCCCGTGGTGTCAGCTGATACGGAGTCGCTGTCGCGAGTGGCGTCAGATGCAGATTCGCGTTCCGGTTCGGCATCGGGGATCTCAGCCGAGTCAGAGACGGTAGACACCGGAGGGTCTGCCGATGACGACTCGGCGCCAGAATCGGTAGCCGTGTCAGGCTCGACGTCAGTATCTGGATTACGCGGATCGACTGTTCCGTTTGCTGCTTTGGTTAGTTGGTCGACGGATGTCACCTCTTTGCTCTCGCTAATCACGAGACGTTTGTCACAGCGTTGACATTGCTTTGTTTCTTGGACGGTAACGACTACCTGGTTTCCATCCTCTTCTCGTTCCCGTTCGATTTCGGCAGTCCCGAAGTTGTGTCCGAGCAGACACCTGAGTCGCATTGGTTGGCATCCGACTCGCTACGGTAAAAAATCCCCGTCGTGTCTGACGGACGGCTGACTCGAACAACCCCGTGTTCACAGGGTAGCAAGATAGAACTCAATTAGCTCCCAGTGCGACGGGCTGGGATCGCTTGTCAGGTGAGTGTGCGTGGTGACTGGCGGAAAGTCCCGTGGCGGTACACGTAAGCCATCGCCGACAGAATACAATTGTATGGAGGCCAGAGACGAGTTTCGGGATCGCCAAGATGAGCAGGTCAGGGTACTCGACGCCCTTTGTGACCGCGTGGCCGACGGTATGACAGTTCTCGAACTCCGAGCGGCCGTCGACAGCAATATCGACACTATCGAAACAGCGCTGTCAGAGTTGAAACGTGACGGGCTGATTCGTGTTGAAAGAGACGGTGACACCGTCCGAGTGTTCCCACATGACAAGGTCGTCCCCGACTCCGACGAGAAGACTATCCACGAGGACGGTCTGTTCGACCGATTCCGGCAGAAGTTCGATCTCTGAGGATACGCCGGTCAACTGCCCACGACTGAAGCCGGTGGCTTTCGCCTTGCTGCAGCTGTAACTTGAGAGGAGATCCAGCGTGCAACCAGTATCAGACGAGTAGTCTGGCGATGCAGACAACGCCCGTCTGTTTTGTCGATACCCGGCGTGTTTTTCCTCTCGGAACGATTCTAAATGGACATGACACTTGTCGGTGAACTGCACGACGATCACGGAGCAGTGTACCGGGACCACGGAGGCCGTTCGGTTGTCGCCAATTACGGCCGGCCAGAGAGTGCGGCACTGGCAGTTCGAAACGGCGCTGGCGTGATCGAGATGGGGTACGGAGTCGTCGTCATCGAGGGAGACGATCGCGTGGACTACGTCGACAACGCGGTTTCAAACCGCGTCCCGACCACCGACGGGGACGGGACGTACGCGCTGTTGCTCGACCCACAAGGCTCCATCGAGACGGAACTGTACATCTACAACGCTGGCGAGCGGTTATTGTTGTTCGTCCCGCCGGACCGGGTGACACCTCTCGTCGACGACTGGCAGGGCAAAATCTTCATCCAGGATGTCGAGATCCGTGACGCGACCACCGAGTTCGGGGTGTTCGGCGTTCACGGGGCTGCCTCCACAGAGAAGATTGCCTCGGTACTCAACGGTGCCGGCGCCCCCGAGCCGGGGTTGACATTCGTCCGTGGACGGATGGACTCTGTCGGAGTGACGGTAATCGCGACTGACGGGCTGCTCGGCGAGGAAGGTTACGAGGTTGTTTGTGGTGCCGACGACGCGCCTGCGATCTTTGAGACGCTTCTCACCCGCGGATACAATGCCGCTCCGTTCGGCTACGATAGCTACGAGATCCTCGCAGCAGAAGCCGGAACCCCGCTGTTTCACACGGGAATTCGAGACCAGATCCCAAACGTGGTGGGACTCCGGAACGCGCTCGATTTCGAGAAGGGCTGTTATGTAGGTCAAGAAGTCGTCTCCAAGGTCGAAAATCGCGGTCGGCCGAGTAAGCGAGTCGTCGGGCTTCGGCCAGAGAAGCTTCCCGAGTCAGGCGCCGCAGTGTTCGCCGGCGACGCCGCTGTCGGTGAAGTGACACACGCCGTCGAGAGCCCGACTGAAGAAACGCCAATCGCGCTTGCGTTTCTCAAGTCGGGTGCCGACACCGAGGCGCTGGCAGTACGTATCGACGGCGAAGAACTACCAGCGACTCGGGTCGATCTCCCGTTCGTTGACGGCGGTAAGCCGTCAGCCCGGCTCCCTGCGTATCCCACAGAGACAGACAGATAGAGTTCGGCCCGTCGTCTGGGGTCTGCAGCGTTCGATACGGGGCTGATTGTGGCGTGTGGCTCGACAGACCGCCTCGTCGGGCAACGAACTCTCTGTGGCTTCCAGTAGAACAGGGCAAAAACACCCAGTTTCACCCGTGGAGGACATCAATCTTCAGTGGCCGCATCTCGGACCGTGATGAGACGGCGAGTTAGTGCGGCAGTATCTGCTCCGAACAGATACGCGCCTGCAGGCCCACCGATCCCCACGGTATCGATTACACAGACGCTTTCGGGGGCCTCTCTCAGCCCACGACGGAGCAATCTGGCGAGTTGTTCATCTGAGTCCGCGGGCGTGTCCGCCTGGAGAGGGCTGCCGTGGAGTTCCAACACCCCATCCAGCAGTTCTGACAACTCCACACCTGGGTCAGCTGGGATTCGAGCGGCAAACCGATACTCGGGTGTGATCTCCCGGGCGCCCAGCAACGCTCGAGTCGTCCGGGAATCTGCGCCGTATCGGACTCCTCGAGGTGCGCGAACACCGTCACGAGTGCAGACGAGACACCCCTCCACGGCAGCCACCTCACCGGGTGACTCCGCGAACTCTGTCGCACCGACGACTGCAAGTCCAGAGTCAGGAACTAACGGCCGTGTAGATGCTGTCTCGAGACGTGACAGCACCGACTCGACAGCCTCCGCCGTCGGGTCGCGATCGGCTCGTTCGCGCAGATCAACGAGATGGTGAATCGCTCCCGGCCCGTGCCCGACATCTAACCCGTATCGGAGCGCCCGCCCGGCGAATGCTGTCGCACCTGCGACCGCAGGAATCAGCGACTCACCACGGGCTAATCGAGCGGCGATTCCACTCGAGAGCGCACAACCGGAGCCGTGGGTGGCGTCCGTCTCCACGCGAGGCGATTCGAATCGGACGATCGCACCCTCACTGGACGTCCGATCGACGTGAGTCTTGACAGTGGCATTAATCTCTGTCGGCCTCGGCACGTGCGTATCCGGACCCACCGCTAACGTATCGACGATCATATCGCCGTCAAGATGGCCGCCTTTCACCAGCGCGGCGTTTGCCCCCTGTTCGACGAGAGTGACGGCTGCTTCTCGGGCGGTTTCGGGCGTCGAGACTGACCGGTCTAGAAGGACCTCTGTCTCGTCGGCGTTCGGCGTCACCACGGTTGCATCCGCGAGTAATGACGCGTAGGCTTCCTCACCAGCCTCCGTGAGCAGTCGATCACCTGTCGCTGCCACCATCACCGGATCGACGACGACCGGCCCGGTGAACGAGTCAGTCAGTTCTGTGACAGTCTGAATAACCTCGCTGGTGGCAAGCATCCCGGTTTTGACAGCGCCAACGCCGAAATCCTCGATAACCGCCTCGTACTGATCGGCAATATGATCGGTCGGGAGCACCTCCGTTCCATGTACACCCTGTGTATTCTGAGCCGTCGTGGCAGTGATTACTGATGTCCCGAATACACCGTGTGCCTCCATCGTTTTGAGATCCGCCTGGATCCCGGCACCGCCGCCGCTGTCACTCCCTGCGATCGTCAACGCAATCGGTGGCTGCACCTCCGCGCGCTGTCGTTGCATATTAGACCGTATTATCCGGCGGTACTAATGACTGCGTCTCGTCTCTGAAGTTACGGCTGCGAGCGGGCCCCAGGAATTTATCGCTGCAGTGTGGACCGTCAACTCACAGAGATACCAGATCGTTGAATCCCGACAGAAATGTCAGATCGTGAAATATTGACGGAGATATCAGGCATTCACACCGTCGACGAGCCGGCGGAGTTGCTCTGGAGGGACTGCGCCCCGGGCTGTTCGCCCATCGTACACGAACGTCGGAACTCCGGAAATCCCGGGTTCCCGCGAGTCATCGATAATTTCCCGGTATGTATCGTTCCACTCTGACCCTGATACGGCTGATTCGACCGCGCTGGCCTCGAGACCGACATCCGTCGCGATGTCTCTGATGACGTCGAGTTCACCGATATCGCGCTGATCTACCCACAAGGCTCGATACAGTGCCGTATCGAACGCGTCCCAACTGTCGGGGTGGCGCTCGCGGACGAACAGTGATGCGACGCCAGCGTCCCACGAGTCGACATCTGTCGCAAGATCCTGTGCCATCTCGACATCGTATTTCGCCTGGAGACGAGCCACATTCTGTTTCGCCTGAGCGTAATACTCCTCGTCTTTCCCGTCGTCAATCTCGTCAATTATCCCATTATCGGCGTCCCGTTTGTTCGCCCGGAGATCGAAAGGCTGCCATCGTACGGTCAGCGGTTCATCGCGTGTCTTTCTGAACGTGCGGAGCGATGACCGTCCCAAGTAGCAGAACGGACACACGTAGTCGGCGTAAACTGTGATCGAATCCATACACACCGGTAGTACCGAACAGAAAAGAACTCCAGGATTTCCCGCGAGATTCCGCCAAATCGAGTACGTTCCACGTTCGGTGTGTCACACCCCTCACACCTCTCACACCTCTCACACCCCTCATACCCCTCACGTAACCACCTGTGGGAGTCAGACCCGAGTGGTGCGTGTCCCGGGTCACACGATCTAACAGAGCAGTTCCTCTCAAGAAGGCGGGGTTCTGGTTCGCTCTCTATTGCTGCCCAGTTTCAATGTGTGCAATCGATGTCGAAATTATTGTTATTGGCGTGATAATGCGCTGTCATAGGCTATGTCCTCGAAGAGATCCGATACTACTCGTGATGGTGAAGCGGATGTGTACTCTGCAATGCTTCCTGGATGTCCTAGTCCACCCGCACGCACAGAAACCGACGTGGACCAGTCAGAGACGTCTGACTGAGATCTGCATATTTCACTCTCTCCTGTGTCCACAAGCGTTGCTCAACGCGGCTCTTCGCGCACTTCGTATGAGAACGGACAGATACAGTAGATCATATCAAACAGACTGCTAAGAGAGCGATTCAGAGAATTCTGCTCAAGGGGAGTGAGAGTCGCTATGTTGCCCGATGAAGGGTAATCGAGAGCCTAGAAGTTGGACGTTTGAGATTGTAAGATGAAAGCAGACGGTCAGCAACCCACGACTGAAGTCGTGGGTTTGTCGATGGGAATTTCAAGTGTCGCGCTCCCGATCTGAAAGCCCCACACCACATTCTTTCTCAGATAGCGTTCTGGGAGGGAGTCGGAGGGACTCGTGAGACGCGGAAATTGATCATCGGTCGGCGCTGGGACGCGTCTTCTCAGTGCCTTTGCCGCGCGACTGCTGGCCACGCCCTTTCTGCCCGGCAGAGGTGAGCCCGCGAAATGCTCGGCCTTTGTGTGAGTCATCACAGATCCAACTGAGGTCGTCGTCGCTCTCGATCGCGGGGTGGTTCGGGTCGACGAGAATCACTTCGTGCCACTTCTGGGAGCCGTCTTCACCGACCCAATACGAGTTCAGCACTCGGAGATTACGGTACTTTCGCGAGGCACGCTCCTCGGTGATCCGCTGGATCGACTTGCTCCGGGAGAGCCGGTTGACTCCCTGTCGCTTCGACCGACGACCGGCGGTGTGTCGCTGTTTCCGAGAGCCGCCTTTTCGGACACTTACTCGGACCACAATAACGCCCTGTTTGGCTTTGTAGCCGAGTTCTCGTGCCTTATCAAGGCGCGTGGGGTTGTCGATCCGTTCGACTGCTCCCTCATCGCGCCAGTCTTGTTTGCGCTGCCATTGCAGTTCGCCGAGTTTCCCGTCGCCGGGATTCCGCCAGGCCTCTTTGATATGCGAGTAGAAACTTCGTGACATTGTGTATTCCACGAGCGCTTGCGATTCACCCAGATCCAACAGTCACCTTCGAGTCGGGACGCTGGTCTGGGCACATCTCGTCCTGTCCTCGGACGGAGCCGACAGGGCCAATCTTAGGTCAGGATCCCATCAGTCCACGTGAGTCACAGGTGCTCGCTGATCGCTCGTTTTCCAGCGAGTTACCTGCAATATCTGCTTAGCAGTTCTAAAGGCTTCGTTCCTCTCCCAGCGTCACTCGCTCATCGAGATCGCTGATCACAATCTCACCGCAATGATATCCTCAGCAAACGTCAGTCACCCACCGCTGTAGTAAGAGACGCTCTGAAGAGAGTGACTTCCCGAGTGGGCTGGTGGTGTCGGTGAAGAGTCAATTTCTGCTGTCTCTATCCCCGAAATACACTAGACAGACCGCAGCCGTGAGTATCCGTCCTGCCGATCTGTGAGACGGCAGTCACTGTCTCGAGAGCTATAAAGAGAGTCACATCGGCTGATCTGGACTACTCACGACAGTCGGCCGGCTGACATCTCGGTCGCTCACAGCGCGCTTTCAATTGCCCTGGCGACGTTGCGTGCTTTCTCTGCCAGCGGCTCAGGGATATCGCCGGCCGCTACCGACGCGTCGAGTTCGTCATCATCTACTCGTTCGACGGTCCCGTCAGGGTATTTGATAACGTCAACGTGAAGATCTACGTACCGGACAGCAGCGGGGAAACACTCGACCGGGGTGCAGATGTTCACGTAGGTCCCTTTCGTCTCACCATCGGCGCTGCGATATGTCGTCGGATACCACCATCGGCCCTCTGAGAGCCGGGTCGACGCGATATCGCCTGACTCTCGCGGGGTGCCCAGGGCGTCGTAACTCCCGCCAGCGGTCATCTCTCGCTCGAGCGTCAGTTCCGAGCCCTCACGGCTGCAGATACGGCCGGTTCCGAGCGTGATGAGCCGGCCATCGGGTTTTCCATGCTCGAGTCTGACCCGGTCGCCCTCGTGTGGACCGAACTGGTCGGCGACGACCTCGAACGGGAACTCTCCGGAGGGGTCACAGAGTGCCTCAGCGAGATCGACTCCTGCACTCGCGGCCGGGGCGGCAGCCTTCGTCCGGTGATGGCCGGGCATCGTGGTCGTCACCTCGTCGCGAATGCCATCGAGCGCGAACCGGGATTCCCGCCCGAACCACAGCCACCGACACCGGGTCGGCGCAACAATCGGGTCGCTGGCAAGAGGCTCGGGATCAGTCGGGGCATCATCGAGTGCCGATTCGATCGAATCGACACGGTCGATCGCCCGGGTGAGCGCTGCACGGAGCGTATCGAGATCAGCGTCAGTCGCGGAGCGACTCCAGTGGATTCCCCACCCGGCTGGCGTGTCTAGATCCAGCAGGTCGGTCATCCCCGCCAGTTCTCGGGCTGCGGCGCTGTTTCCCCCTGCGACCGTCGTCTCTTTACCGGGTTCGAGTGTGACAATCCCAGCCGGAGCGTGCAGATCGGTCCCGAGTTCTGGACGGGTATCTCCCCACACTGGGGCAGTCTCTTTCACCTGAACTCGGACGGTATCACCGTCGTCTATGTACTCGTCAGTCCGGTCATACGGAAGATACCCCTCTCGAGAACCGAGGTCAACGACTGCTCGCCTACCACCTGTGTTCGTCACCCGACCGTCGAAGACTGCTCCTGGCGGAGTCGGGTCATCCCAGCCGAGGGTGTCTCGGCCTATCTCCTGAAGTCGACCGGCCACTGCTGTGACAGCGTCGTCAGTCCCGCTGATTCCGACTCCCTGGCGATCGTCTGTCGTCGAGACAGAGATATCGACTGGTGCGGTCTCGAAGTCCACGTCGAATCGCCGCTGAATCGGCGGGGATGCGTCCACGATAGCGTGGCCGGCCGAGAGAAACCGCTGAGTCAGCGCAGTCGCGTATATACCGCGGACGCGAACGTTCATACTCGATCCCGCGTCGCGGCGAATCGCACGCGCTCGCCAACTGTGCCCCCCAGCGTGAGTTCGACCAGCCCGTCCGACAGGACTCGTCCGTCCTCGACCGGGACTCCCCAGCCGTCAAACTTGAGATAGCCGCGGAGGTCCGCGCTGTGTGTGTAAAGATCGATATATTCCACGTCGTGTTCGATAATATCGGAACTGCTGTGTGCAACAGGCAGATCCGAATACGTGGTCTCGCGATCTGAAAAGAACGATTCGATGGCGTCGGCGTCGTCTCGAACTAACTCGGCGACCCGGGCGCTCACCGTCTCGATTGTCTCCGTCTCGAGGCCTGTTTCGCGCAGTGCCTGCTGGGTGCGCGGGTCAAAGTGCATACAAGACCATGGGTCGGGATCAATTCAAGTGTGTTGGTCGTGAGCGATGATGCGGAGAGAACAGAGGTCATCTCCCGGTGAAAACTCTCGAGGAAAGTGACACTCACGGCGCTCTCGTAGGGTGGCGGGGATTCTTTCGTCTTGCTCATTACCGGTGAACGCCAACTCTCGGATTCGTACCCTCGTCACGCGTCGATGACAGGGGTTCCTTCAAGAATTCGGATATTCTGGTGACAATGGTGACCGAGCGCTCGGATATCCCGGTGGCAGTAGTCACCGGGGTATCAGGCCGCGACGGCAATCAATCCCGATGACACGACCGAGACGGGCACAATCGGTGGACCGTCACCGACCGGGTCATCAACACCGGCATGACGTGAGTCGGGTGGAACCCTTCTCCGGTGGTGATGGAGAACGGATGGGGGGCGCTGACTCAGAATACTGGCAGGCAATAACCCATATATTTGGGGAAAAAACACTATCATATGACTTCACAGAGAGACCCAGTGGAAGAAGCCTCTGATGGGTCTCGGGATCTGTACGGGATTGTCACCTGGGAGGAGCGTTCCTCGTTGGACGGGCTTTCAGTGGCGATGCATTGGCTAGCAGTTCGGTCGGCAAAAGCCGTCGTCGTGTTGGCCGCACTGGTGATCCTGCTCACGATTGTCGGGCAGGTCGGGATTGGGCTCTTCGTCGAGCCGGCAATCGGCGTGTTGACGCTGTTGTCAGTTATCCCGGCGTTCGGGCTGACCGCGTATGTATGGTATACAGATGTGACAGACCGGGAACCACTCACGCTGCTGGTGGCGACGTTTCTGTTAGCCGTGCTGACAGCGGGCTTTGCAGCGGTGATCAACTCCGCTACACGGCCGCTGTTCGTCTCCATCGGCCCACTCGGGGTCGTGTTATTTTACTTCGTTATTGTCGCGCCGGTTGAGGAGAGTGTGAAACTGTTAGCTGTCCGATTGTACGCGTACAATGACACCCGGTTTGATGCTGTGATTAATGGCACAGTGTACGGTGCTGTTGCCGGCCTCGGCTTTGCCAGTATCGAGAACTCGCTATATATTATCAACAATGTCGATGCTGCCGAACTTGGACTCGGTGTCACTCTCGTGGGTGCGGGCGACGGAATCACTGCCCTCCGGGCGCTTGCAGGGCCAGGTCACGTGATTTACTCCGCGTTTGCGGGATATTATCTCGGGCTTGCCAAATTCAACCCTGGAAACCGTGGACCCATCGTGATTAAGGGGTTGGTCGTCGCCGGATTGTTACACGCAACGTATAATTCGACGGTCGGCGTGGGATCGGCGGCAATCGCTGGGCTCACCGGACTCCCGCCAATTGGCGCGTTCATTGTGTATATCTCTGTGTTCGTCGGGATCATCGGGAGTATCCTTTTCGTGAAGATCCGGCGATATCGTGACGTGTATCTCGAGGTGGCGAGCGCTGACGGTGAAAACCCGGATCACTCGTCTGAGGCAAGCTGATTGCCCCATTATACCGGTATTAGGCGCCGTGATCAAAGTGGCCTGATAGCTGATCCACAGATAACCACTATATCAGGCGTATACACCGGCCGAATTGTCCGTGTGAGGCTGAGATATCCCAGGCGCACATTCGTCGTGACGGACTCGCAGAGACGTTACCGTCTCATCTCTCTGAAATTCGGAATTTCTCGTCAGTCGGTATCACCTGTCCACACAGGCTAGATACACACGAATACGGGTTTTGTAAAACACTTGTTGGGACCGGAATCGTCACTCGGTGGGTGCGTATATCAGCAGATCTCACCGCATTTCGCCGGTCAATCGAGTTTTTTTCGCGAGACAGTTACGCCGGACGGCGTGATAATGAGTTGGTCGTCGCCTTTCTGCACTATATCGCCGTTGACTTCACGAGCCACCTGGCGGAGTTCGTCGATAATGTGTTCGACAGTCCGGTCAGACGTCGAGTGTCGCGTCACATCAGCAATCACGAAGTCACCGTCGTAGACAGCGTCCTTGATCGGAATGATATCCTGTTTTTCCCCAATCTCGGCGATATGCACCTGTAGTCCGGTTGCCTCCGGTGTGTCCGCGAAATCGTCTAGTTCGAGTTCAACGTAATCATCAACGGATCGGTGTCCATCCGCCCCGAAAATCTTGCTCATGATACCCATAGCATTAATTCGCTGGGTCGGAGTGTTAGTTCTTACGTCAGACAGGAGACATACCACAGCCGGTGTGAAGTCCCTCGGGGACAAGCCCCGAGGCTTCCGTGTGTAGGGCCGCACTGCACCAGCGACAGACTGTAATTGCCCTCAACGTTGTCCGTGAGGAGCCGGCTGGAATTCACACCCGAACACACCGATGTGTCCGTGGAGGTCGCTCCACCACGACCCGACAACTCCCGTCGCACCGCCAGCGGCGGGTCTTGAGAGAAGCCACGTTTCACACTGTCGAGCGACTGTTTCATACTGAGGTCTTCAATATCCGTCACAGCCGCTCGCTCCTGCTCCGTCACGTGGTTGAATGAATCCTTCGACGGCCTTCACCCTCGGGGGCATCCGTCGAGAATCGCCGATTCTCGTCATCACTCCTCGAAGAGTTCCGTCCGACCCCTCACACTCGGCCTGTTCCGCCTATAGAACGGTGATTCCTGGCCACTCCACAGATATCACTGACCTCTGGTGAAGGGGTGTCCCGGTCCCTATTGGGGAACTCACAAGTGTGACTCAGAGGCGCTATCGACTGTGTCACACCACACCAGTTGTTCAAACCCGCTCACGAGCCAGTACAGCGAGGGGAG
The DNA here is from genome assembly GCA_028274825.1 of Haloferacaceae archaeon. GTDB lineage: Archaea > Halobacteriota > Halobacteria > Halobacteriales > Haloferacaceae > J07HR59. Next base: position 15,105 of record JAQCMZ010000385.1, on the reverse strand, counting down.
GATATCAGCGGATGAATTGATCGGGTGAGACTGGATAAATCGCCGCCGCCGGGTTGATAGGTTCGCGCTGCACCAGGAGAGCCGTCGGGGGCACAATCTCAGAGTATTTGACCCGCTCGTCTACCGCTTTCGGTGCTTAATCGCCCGACTTTTTCCCTCAGAATAACTCTATTCATCTGTGACGTTCAGCATCTGTGTCCGTGAGCGGTACACCGACGAGAGAGGGAGCAACCAGATGCGGTTCGGAGTCGCAGTAACGACGCGATTGCCGGGAGTGGGGACACTGTGTCCGTTCGCGTCAAAAAACGGGGTAGTGGCGACGCAGTCGTTAGTGAACGTAGAACTCGGTCGAAATGGAGTTGAGTACCTCGACGACGGACTCGGCATTGAGGATGCGCTTCAGGCCCTGTTGAACGCCGATGAAGGCCAGCCTCAACGCCAGGTGCACGGTGTCGACAGCGAGGAGACATTCGCTTTCTCTGGAGACGAGTGTAAACCGTGGTATGGACACGTCGAAGGAGCAAACTTCACCGTTGCTGGCAACCTCTTAACCGGAGAAGAGGTCGTCACTGAAACTGCCGCAGTATACGAATCAGACGCGTTCGGCGAGCGTCCACTGGCCGAGCGTCTAATCGAGGCTCTTGAGGCCGGCCATGAGAAGGGCGGTGATAAGCGGGAGGAATTCCCGATTCACTCGGCGGCACTCATCGTCAAAACGACACGCTCCTCCGAGATGGGAGACCCCTACTATGACGATCTCCGAGTCGACGCTACCAAGACACCGATTACCGATCTGCAAGACACCTACGAACACGCCGTTCAAGGGTGGGAAGACGCCGTCGCGCAGTATTCCGACACCGTCGATGAAGCCGATACCACGACAGGGGAGTGATGTCAGTCACGGGGGCACGTCAGAAGTCGAGACTGCGAACGGATACTGAATCCGTCGCCGGTGGCCGGCTATCGAGACTGACAGTCGTGTTGACACGCCAATGGATTGGTCGATCCCCACCGAATACCGCTCATGGCCGCTGCAGTCGAGCCATCACCGGGAGATGATCCGAGGGATATCGGCCGCGGTCGTCCCGGTCGCTGAGAGTTGCAAACGCGGCCACTTCGAATCCGTCGGCCAGAATGTGATCAATGCGACGGTTGAGCAGAAGACGACTGAAGTCGGTCAGCGATGTCGTCGGACCGTGGCGAACAGCTGCTTCGTCAGCTGCATCGGCGAGTTGTTCTGTGAGAATGTCGTACGGATCGGCTCCAGAGGTGCAGTTGAGATCGCCCACGAGCAGTGAGGGAATACTGGCAGCAAGATTCTGAAGTCGGTCACGAATCAGAGCTGCACTCTTGCGGCGAGCCCGGTCCCCACGGTGATCAAAGTGTGTATTCATGACGAGAAACTCCCCGTCAGTGTCCTGGAGTCGGGCCCAGACGGCGATCCGGGAGTATCTGCCGTCCCACCCGGCAGCAGGTGTCTCCGCTTCGGGGGCTTCAGAGAGCCAGAAAATGCCGTCGTCGACACGCTCGAACCGATCTGTCCGCCACGCAATCGGGCATCCCTCTGCGTGTCCATCAGGAGCCCCCTCAAGAAATCGGTACGTTTCGAGTTGATCGTCGAGAAAAGCGGTCTGTTCGGAGAGTGCCTCTTGAAGAGCGAAGATGTCGGGGGCGTGCGCCCCGAGCAGAGAGCCCACGGCGTCACGCCGGTTGTACCACCGGTCATGCCCGTCGTCGGCGTCTGCGTGACGGACATTGTACGATAGTACCCGTGTCTCAGTCATAGTTGGGCAATCTATGTGTTGAGACCTAAAGATAACTCTCTTTTTGAGAAGAGTTCCGGCCGCGATGGGTGATCAGCCTCTGCGGGGGACTCATCGATGTGAAAAACACTACGGCGAGGTGAGCAGCACAGTGGGATAGGAACAGGAACAAACCCCACACGATTCGCGAGAGACGCTCATACGAGCAGTTTTGAGCGTGATTCTGACAGTGGCTGCTCATCGGGGTAGAGTTGAATGGTGTACTCATCACGGTCGGTCTACAGTCTCGCTGTCACTATCGAGGCAGCCACGGGAGGTCCACTATGGCGTGTGAGTGAAACTGAAGAGACCCGCATGTAGCCGTCGTGAGCCTGATTGATATCTTCCCACGGCTAAAGCCGTGGACTCTCCCCGCGTTTCTCCTGTAGCGGTCCCACGACAGCATATCACGTATCCACTCCAGATGTAACACGAACTGTGTGAATTCACCGGTCGACACTCGCGTAGAACACGTGTATACGAATCGGTGTTGGCGTTATCCCACTACTGGGGAAGTCGGCGGTCGCTTCGCCGCCGTCGAGACAGAACAAAAGGGCACAATCCCGTTGTGTGACAATCAGATCCCGAATTCGTAGAGATCGTCACCGACGTGATGGACTGATTCGACAACTTTTCCCGAGTCACCGGCGAGAGCGGGACCGTCGACGAGCGCTCGGCCGATTGCCAGGATTTTGTTATGACTTTCCTCGGCAATCGCGACGAGATCGCCCGCAGTAATATCAGTATCTGCGTCCACGATTCCGGGCCGCATCACGTCTGCACCGTCGGAGACGAACGATATCGCACCAGTATCGACCGTGATGACGTGAGAATCGGGATCGTAGGTGTTTGCACCTTTCACCGAGAGAAACGGTTCCTCGTTAGCATAGAAGACGAGCGGCTCACCGTCGACCAGTACGAGGTCGAAATCGGTTCCCTCGAGTTCCACAAGTTCAAAAGAATCCCCCGAGATATTGACATCAAGACCAGCAGCAAGCGTCTCGCGAATCTCTTGCACCCCGTCGCTGCGGAGATGGTGTCTCGATTTGACTTGCATGCGTGGTAGGACGCTCTCGCTCGGCATAAATCGCCCCGTTTCAGGTCAGGTGACGGGTCGAGAATCGTGTACGGCCGGTGTGAGAGGGTTGGATCTGTGCCGTCGGCGGCAATGTCTCACACAGGCATCGTCGCAGACCATCCCGTTCTGGAACTCGCCATGGCTGGGGATATCCTCCAGCAGTGGGTCAGTGTCCCGTAACTGCCAGCGAACGCGACAGTCTTTGTGAGAGACGGTATCGACTCACTCGGTCGAGATCTCGCCGAGTGAGTGAATCGCGACTCTACAACTCGCTGGTGGATGATAATTGGAAGCCTCGAAACGGATAAGTACAAAGCATACGTGAGCTCGCACATGTGGAGTTCCCGGCGAGACCGGGATGAACAGATGATAGTGTGCATCGCGTGTGGAGACAGTGTTGAACGTGCTGACGCACGAGAATACGACAAGGAAGGTGATCGATGGGATCGTCTCGGCAAGGAATTCGAATTCCTCTGTAATGGGTGCCACGCGAAACTGTGTCATCAGCCACGCGATGGTCTCGAATCGCTCCTGATTTCAATCGAGTCTGATGCCGCCGCTGATTCGGCAACAGATCCCGAGTCCGAGCACCCGTCGAGAGAGGACTTCCTCTCGCGGTATATCACTGCCGTGGAAAACCAGAATAACGGGCGGTGAATTTCGATATCAGTTCCGTCGTGTTTTTTGCCCGACTGGTGAGGTGAGGTGAGACGAAGTCAAAAGTAGCCGTCACGAGACGAATGCGGGGTTGTCAGTCCCCCCGACAGGTCTTTGTGGGAAACCCGCTATATCTGAGTATGAGTGAAGACGCCCAAGCGGCCGCCCAATCACCGAGTTATCAGGGGCCCGTGAAAGTCACTGAAGAGGGAGCCGAGAAGCTAGAATCGAAACGACAGGAACTGTTTGAAGAGTTTGATCTCCACGACGAGTTCCCGCCTGAAGTGCTCCGAGAGGCCCAAGCCCGTGTCGAGGGGGTGACTGAAGAGATTGAAGCGGAGGCTCAAAAGCGAGAGGATCTCCGAGAGTTGACCGCCTGGACGACCGATCCCTCGGATGCCGAGGACTTCGATGACGCCATCAGTATTCAGGAAGAAGAAGACGCGTACAGACTGTGGGTTCACATCGCAGATGTCACACATTACGTGAATCCAGACACACAGATGTGGGAAGAGGCTGTCTCGCGGTGTAACACGATTTATCTCCCCGGGCACGTGATGCACATGCTTCCGTCAGTACTGGCAGAGACAGTCTGTTCGCTGGTGCCGCAGGAAGACCGTCTCGCACACACTGTCGAGATGGAGATCAGCAAGGAGACGTTGTCGTTCGAGAGTGTCGATATCTACAAGTCTGTAATCCGCTCGAACGAACGACTCACGTACAACGATTGCGAGCGGCGACTCGATGACGAGGAATCACCCCTCCACGAGGAGAATACGGTGGCTTACGAGCTGGCCAATCAGATGCACGAACAACGGAAAGAGGACGGTTCACTGGTGTTGAATCCCCGTCGAGACCGAGCCCACACCATCATCGAGGAATCGATGCTGAAGGCGAACAAAGCGGTCACACACGTGTTGATGTGGGACCGAGGGTTAGAAGCGATGTATCGGGTGCATCCACAGCCGACACCTGACCAGTGGAGCGACGCACTTCAGGAGATTCAAGAACTCAACGGCGTGTCTATTCCCGGGTCCGCGTGGGACGGGGACGACCCCCGAAAAGCAGTCAACGGCGCACTCGAGGAGTCACCGGAACGGCAACTCGACAAGATCCAACGAGCGGTGCTGAAGGTGATGCCGCGTGCAAAATATATGAACGACCCGTTCGGGGGCCATCACGCGCTCAATTTCGATATCTACGGTCACTTCACCTCTCCCATCCGACGGCTCTCCGATCTGATCAATCACTGGATTGTCGACACCGATGACGTCCCCGAGGAACTCATCGCGTTGTGTGACCGTGCCAGCGACAAGCAGAAAGACGGCGACGCCGTCGAGCGCATCTACAAACAGGAGATGGAAGACATGGGAATCGACCCGCATGCCGTGAATAATCGAGGGATGGAGATTGTCGACGACCCCGAAGAGGCGACGCACGGACCGGTCTGATACTAGCTCACAAAAACGGGGTTCCAGAATTTGATCTCGATTATGGCCATCTCTGGTCGACAGTGGTTCCCAGCGGGTCGAAACGAGTTCCAGGAGAGTAGCCCCGAGACAGTTCAGTGTGAAATCACGGTAACCCCGAGAGACCGTCGCCGTTCAGGTGCCCCAGTGGGTCTTTCAGCAATCACACCATACAGTGGTGATGAAACTCGCGCCAAAGGACGAGCCATATAGGAGTGTTGAACCCGTAGATGCAGTCATGGGAAACGACCACAACAGTAATCATGGCCAGAGTCACGGGCACGACGGCAACGGTACCGACGGTGACGGCGGGCATATCGATACACACGACGGAGACGGCATCACCCCCGAGCGAAACGCCGAGCGGCTGGCCAGTATCGGCGGATTCACCGGAGCCGTGTTCGGCGCCCGTGGAGGCCCACTCGGGGCTGGCCTCGGAGCGCTCGTTGGCGGGTCGGCCGGCTACGTGGTCGGATACACACTCGGAGAGATCGAAAAGCAAAGTGAATCCGACGCCGAAACAGAAACTCACGCAGAACACACCACAACCCATGAAAACGATGACGAGGGCGAAACCGCTGACGACGGACCAGTGACGATTGATGTTACTGGTGAATACAAGGACCCCGAAGCAGATGAAGACGACAGCGAGGAACAACCCGAAGCAGATGAAGACGACAGCGAGGAACAACCCGAAGCAGACGAAGACGACAGCGAGGAACAACCCGAAGCAGACGAAGAGGAGATGCAGGCAGATGAATCAGACAACCACTCGGCCGAGGAATCTGACGATGGTGCTGAGGAAGACACGTCTGAAGACGAATCTCCCGGTGAAAATAACGGATCCTGAAGGTATCCGATAGCATCCATCACAGCAGTATTATCGGGTTGAACGGGAGGTTACGCTGAATCTCACGGGTTCAACCAAGGATAGCTCAAACAAGATATGCTGTGGCGTAGCGACAGACGAATTAGTGGGAAAAGCCGGTCTTGATCCGCGTGTCAGTTGCCCACGAGCCACGTCGTGGGGTTGTCGGTAGACTCCTGAGTGTCGCGCTTCCACATGGACGCCCCACGCCATCTCGGTTTGAGGAGATGGCTTTTTCAGGTGGCAACCGGCGCGTCTCGGGTGAGTGTCTGGCGATGCTGTTCTCATTCCATGCGAAGTCCAGTCACCGTTGATCCGAGGCCAGCACAGCCACGAGATCCAGCATCAATCGCGGATGTCTGCCGATACGACGGATTTTCCGGTGTGGCGCCCCCAGCGCTAGTGTGCCAATCTCAACTGGCGACGATGTGACGTTCGAATATATCGGTCGATTACGCGACGATCAGACGGTCTTTGACACCTCCCGGCGTGCGGTTGCCGAAGAAAACGGCTTGGCTGACGCCCAGCCAGACAGAAACTTCGATGCTCTGTCAGTCGAGGTTGGAGCTGGGAAGGTCATTGAGGGTATGGATGAGGGGCTGGTTGGTCTCGAAACTGGCGAGACAGAGACACTCACTATTTCACCAGAGAAAGGATACGGCGAGTGGGACGAAGACCGCGTTCAACAGCTCGATACCGATGAGCTTCGGGAGATGCTCGGAGGGGAAACGCCTGATGAGGGCGACCAACTTCAGGCGGAGAGCGGACAGCGCGGAGAGGTGACTTCTGTCACCGATGAGGTCGTTCGCGTCGATTTTAACCCGGCGCTTGCAGGCGAGACGCTTGAGTTCGAAGTCGAAATTCTCGAAGTCAACTGAGGCCGCTAACGGAGTGCTCTCCATTGATCCTGAGGCTGTGTGAAATATAGAACTGTGAGTACCCTCAGTATCAATCTCAATCACATTCACATGCTGAACGTTCGCAGTCGTGACAGATTATATTGTACATCACATACAATACTCCGTGATCTTAGAATTTATATACGGGTCTTTAAAGACTCAAGTGACGTTTCAGAGTTACAATGTTGTCCATGAAACTCAACACTGCATTTATATCTGTGGGGGCCACACTGCATATGTGAACAACAACGTCGGCTCAACAGACCGTGCACTCAGGACGACGCTCGGTGCAATCACTGGTATCGTGTCACTGACGATTCTCACCGGGACGATCATGCTCCCGGAAATCCTCTCGCCAGTACTCGGGGTCATCTCAACAATATTTCTCGCTACAGCGGTGGTGGGAACCTGTCCCATGTACGCAGCACTCGGGCTTAATTCCGAGTCGCGTGGGCCTGGAACCTCACAATAGCCGGTAGTTTACTCACCGGCCCCCACGGCAGTACTGGGGACGCCACGAACTGGACGGCAAGAAACACGCTAGTTGTCTGGCTCGGGATTTCAATCTGATTTAGGACGTCTCTTACGGCGCCCAGAGAAATCGCTGAGTCCGGCTCTCCGTCGACACGTCCGCTCGGTTCGCGGAGTGAGTGGGATTCGGGAGACTGTCAGGCGAGAGGTTGATGCGACTCAGTCACCGACGGTCGGTTCTATGATGACTGAAAAACAGATCACACTAGCGACTACTGTTCATGGAACGTGCCGGTTGAGGTCACTCCAGTGTCTGCTCGGTATCCGTGCACAGGTTCGGTCCTGAGTATTCGCTTATAGAAGCACTGATTTTCTCCAAATCACCCCCGATATAGGGTGGTTAAGCGGGTTCAGTAAGCGAGTTATCCAATAACTCGCTTATGCCAACCCCACCACTGTTTCAGCTATTCTTGTCTCACTTCGCCGGTGGCACCGACACATATAGATGGTGTGGCGATTCGACCGACCGATAGTTAGTAGAAACTGTTAACAAATAATGGGCAGCCGATCCGCCACTATGGTTTTGAGAACTGAATCCCGATATTCGTTGCCGACCTACAGATCTCGGGGTTCGACTGTCTTCCGGTCGTTTGCTTCGGCTCGCTCGGTGGCTCGTCGAACGGGGCGTCACCGAGCTGTACGTCGGCAAACTCGACGATGTGCGAGAACAGCACTGGAGTGCGACAGTGAACGAGAAAACCGACCTATTCTGGGCACATGGCCGATTCCGTGATCGGCTTGAGGACGTGTTGGAGGGTGAGTGCGGAACCACCGTCCACGAGGAAAGCGAGGCCGGGACGTCCAGTAAGTGTCCGTCGTGTGGGAGTGAAGACATTCACCGGTCCAGCGACCTGTTACAGTGCCTTTCGTGCGATTTCGAGGGGCATAGTGATGTAGTGGGAGCAGTGAATTTCCTCGTTGAGCAGACGGACGTGGTCCAAGCTGGGCCGATGGCTCGGCCCGCAGCCTGCGAGCAGAACAGTCCAAGGGACTCAATCGAGTGCCTCGAGTGGGACGATCACCGGTGGCAACACCGTGATCAGTCGACCAAAGAGGAATCCGCAAACCGGAGTACCCGTGAGGGGAAACTTGCCTCCGGTGGCACAGGCACGGCCTGAATCACCCACGCGGAGGAATCCCACGGCTTTAGCTGTGGGAGGAAGTCAAACGGGGAGCCGTTGTGCAGATACCACTGTGAGGAAAGTATACCGGTCACGCTCAGGTCGGGTTACCACCCGAAGTCCGATATGGGTTGAATGAGAAATCAGGATATGTCATTAGACGGCGATTCAGCCCTCCTCGTCCCAGTTGATATTTCAGACGGGACTCCTCCCGCACAACCACTGATCGATCTCTGCCGCTCTGTCGATGTGATCCTGCTGGGATACTATCCAGTTCCAGATCAGATTGCGCCTGCACAGCTCCGCGAAGACCACGAGACGGATGCAACAGAGGCACTAGCCGAGATTGCCGAGAAGTTTCGCGCGAGCGGAATTGATATTACGGACGTTCTTGTGTTCACTCACGACCGGCAGGACACTATCGACCGTCTCGCCGGTAAATACGGCTGTGATGCTGTGTTAACCCTCGGTGACGCCGAGCGTATTGAGCGCGTCCTCGTTCCGGTACGCGGGGATACAAATCTCAAACGCATCGTCTCGCTTCTCGCAAATGCTATGCAGGTGAGTGACGCGTCGGTCACGTTTTTCCATTCGGTCGCCGAGGGCAGTGATCCGAGCCACGGCGAGTTTTTGATCCGCGGTGCCGTGGACCGGCTTGACGAGGCCGGAATCGATCGTGACAGAATCGACTGGCAGTTGTCAGACACTGAGTCGCCCGAAGACGAAATAATCGAACTCGCACGAGAGTACGACCTGTTGGTTCTTGGGGAGACGAACCCGTCGCTCCGAGAGCAGATTCTCGGAACAGTCCAGTCACGGATAATCGACGAAGTGGACAATCCCGCATTTATTATGCGGAATCTCGAAGAGGACTGAACTCACAGCCGCCCGGACTTCAGCAGTGTGGCGTATCCAATCTCGCGTGTCTCAGAGGAAATTTTTAGTAGCTTACTGCTCTATGAATGACATATTTGATTCCCGCCTGTGTCGGCGGCAAAAACTGTCGCGGTGGCCAGTCCCCGCGAGTAACCAAATTTTCCATCCATGTATGCACATGCCCTCACACGAGAGACTCGCGGGTGGTGGTCGGGTCGTCCGCCCTCCGAATGTACGACACGCAGAGTATTACAGCACAGCCACACGGCAGACTAACCAGTTCAGTGGTTCGGAGACGGCGTCACGTTTCCCAGAGAGGTCATCATGAGTGCCGACGGGGGAGAACTCGAGCGGAATCTTGGATTCCTCGAGGCGATGACTCTCGGCGGCGGGACCATGATCGGAGCCGGGATTTTCATTCTCCCCGGACTCGCCGCTAAGGGCGCAGGGCCGGCCAGCGCGATCTCGTTTCTAATCGCTGGGTTCGTCGCATTGCTCGCCGCGCTATCGCTAGCGGAGTTAGCCACTGGGATGCCGATTGCCGGTGGGAGTTACCACTACGTCAACCGGGCGCTCGGCGGCTTATTCGGGAGTATCGTCGGGTGGGGGATGTGGACCGGGCTGATGTTTGCCAGCGCTTTCTATATGATCGGGTTCGGTCAGTACATCGTCGCGCCGCTTCCGTTTCTTGACGGGCGAGCACTCATCGTTCTGTTGGGGCTTGTTGGTCTCGCATTAATCACCGGGATCAACTTCTATGGAACCGACGAATCCAGCGGCGCACAAAACATTATGATCGGGGCGGAGTTGGTCATCGTTCTCGTGTACGTCGCACTCGGGGTGTTCTTTATCGAACCCGGAAATCTGGAGAACTTCGCACCGACGGGGGCCTCGGGGATTGTCGCGACAACCGGGACCGTCTTCGTGACGTATCTCGGGTTCGAGATTATTGCGACAGTTGCCGGCGAAATCGAGAAGCCGGGCAAACTCATCCCGCTGACGATGGTACTGTCGGTCGTCTCGGTGACGCTGTTGTACGCAGCCATCATGCTGATCAGCACCGGGGTGGTCCCGTACAGCGAGTTAGGTGGCTCACTCGTGCCGGTGTCGGATGTCGCAGCAATCACCATGTTCGGAGCCGTCGGGGTGGCAGCCGTCACAGTTGCGGCGGCAATCGCCGCGATTTCGAGTTCGAATTCATCGATTCTCGCCGCGTCCAGAGTCGTCTTCGCCATGGGGCGGGACGGACTGATGAGCAACCAATTGAACGTCACACACAGCCGGTTCAACACACCACACCGGGCGATCATGGCGACGGGCGGGGTGACCGGGCTTCTCATTCTCGCTGGTCTTCGCGTGCAAGAGATTGTCGCACTCCTCGCACAGGTGGCGAGTTTCAGCTTTCTCGTGACATACGGGCTCGTTCATGTTGCAGTTGTCGTGTTTCGCCGTGCCGATCCCGGCGGCTACGACCCGGTCTTCGAGATGCCACGGCTGCTGTATCCCGCCGTCCCGGTTGCCGGCGTGGCGATGACCGGTGTCGTCGTCTCACAGATGGAGCCACTGGTCGTGCTCGTGGGGACCGGGATTGTTTTGTTCGGTATCGTCTGGTACGTCGGGTACGCCCGAGGTCGCGGAGTCGAAGAGGGACTGTTTGAGGAGGCATTCGGGGACCTCACTCGGACAGTCACAGCGCCACTCCCCGGGAACCAGCCCAGCGGTCTCTCCGACAAGCCTTACCGGGTAGTCGTCGGGGTAGCGAATCCGGAGACACAACGCGGACTTCTCCGACTTGCAGCCGCCACAGCGCGCGCACACGATCAAGAAGGGACTCCTGAACTCATCGCGGTGAACGTGGTCCAGACTGAATCAGAGCTGGAACTGTCAGACGCCCATCACCCGATTCAGTCACGCAACGTCGCGTTCGACCGACTCGAGAGCCAACGCACGCTGCTCGAGACGACGCGTGAACTCGCCGCAGAAATGGGAGTGAGGGTGCGCACGAGCGCAGTCGTGGCCGGAGACGCAGGCGAGGCTCTCGTGGAGGTGATTCGAGATAAGAACGCCGACCAGGCGCTGCTCGGGTGGCGAGGTGAGTCGAACCAGGGAGACCGCGTGTTCGGGTCGACACTCGACACCGTCGTCACGCAGGCACCCTGTGACGTCTCTCTCGTGAGGATCGAAGACGACGATATCGGAACACCCGTTGCACTTGCAGGGCCAGGGCCACATGCCCCCACCGCTGCGTCTCGTGCCAGTGATTTCGCAACTGCGTCCGACTCCGCTGCTGTCCTTCTCAACGTCCAGCAGGGTAGCAACGACGACCAGACGAGTCAAGAGAAACGAGCGCAGACGACAATCCAGTCAGTTATCGAGCGTGGAGAGTTGGACGAGACAGATTGTGAGAGCGCCGTTGTCGTTGCGAGAGATATCGAGTCAGCGATACTGGAAACCGCTCGGAAATACGATACAGTCTGCGTTGGGCTGTCAGAAGAGACCACACTCTCCCGGGCGATGGTGGGGTCAGTCGCCGAGCGAATCAGTCGAGGAACGTCTGGTAACGTTGCCATCGTCAGAAGTGGCGAATCCGTCGAGCAACCAGTTGCTGACCCGGGGTCATGAGACCGGGTGACCAGTGCCCGCGTCGAGAAGCGTGAGAAGACAGGGAGGCGAGCAGAAAAGACAAACCAGGCTGTTATCAAGATCTACTCCGGATCAGATTTCGACTCGCCGCTGGGCGGCGGAGTTGAGAACCCCCAGCAGGCGTCAGAGATGGACCATGTCTCGGGTCACGACTCACGACTTCGCGTCTCATAACCGCATCACGACTGAAGTGACCGATAACCCACACGGTCGTGAGCAATCCGTCTGGCTGGTGGCTGGATCAGCGATAGAGGCGTGAAACTCGCGTGAAAGCCGGTGAGAAGCTCGATTATCTTCGCAGGTACCGATGGGTCGGTACGGCGGCGATGGACGAGACGCATCGCCGGCGGTGTCAGACACCGCCGAGATACAACTCTGCGACTTCGTCTCTGTTCAGGAGCTCTGAGCCAGAATCCTCGAATCGGTTCTCGCCCATATCGAGGACGTATCCGCGGTCAGAGACCTGCAGGGCCTGTCGTGCGTTCTGTTCAACCATGAGAATCGCAGTATTGGTTTCTTCACGGATCTCGACGAGTCGGTCAAACATATCCTCGACCAAATCGGGCGCAAGCCCTGCAGACGGTTCATCTACCAGAAGTAAGTCTGGGTCAGTCATCAGCGCAGACGACAGCGCAAGCATCTGTCGTTGGCCACCGGACATCGTCCCGGCTTTCTGATGTTTCCGTTCCTCGAGGATCGGAAACCGGTCCCACACGTGCTGGTAGTCGTTTGCCGCTGGTGTGTCTTCGATATACGCGCCCATCTCAAGATTTTCCCGAACAGTGAGCGTTGGGAACACGTTCTCGCGCTGGGGGACATAACACATCCCGAGTTGTGCGACCTCGTCGGCCCGATGGTCGGTGATGTCTGTCGAGCCGATAGTTATGGTTCCTTCCCAACACGAAATGAGTCCGTATGCGACTTTCATAACCGTGGATTTTCCTGCCCCGTTCGGGCCGACAATCGTGACGATTTCTTCCTCGCCGACATCGAGATCGACGCCGTGGAGGATTTCAGTTTTCCCATACCCGGAGACCACGTTTCGTGCTGTCAGTAGTGACATCTGCTCAGGCACCTCGAATCATGAGACAAAGACGGTGTTGTTGGCATCCACCTGTGGAGTTGTTCGGCGAGTCTATCGGCGAGTCTGGCTGTCTCACTGTTCTGCCCCGAGGTACGCGTCCAGAACCTGTTGGTCTTGTTGGATCTCTTCTGGTTGCCCCTCAACAAGTGTGGTCCCCTCGTCGAGCACTACGATAGTGTCGCACAGTTGCATGATGAGTTCCATATCGTGTTCGATAATACAGAAGGTGTAGCCCTCCTCGCGAAGCGATTTGATTCGGTCGGTGAGTTTCGTGGTGAGCGTCGGATTGACGCCTGCCATCGGCTCATCAAGGAGAATGACCGTCGGCTCAAGCATCAACACACGGCCGAGTTCGAGCAGTTTGCGTTGGCCCCCAGAGAGGTTTTCCGCGGGTTCATCGCGAACGTGGTCGATCTCGAGTAACTCGAGCATCTCGGTAGCTCGCTCGCGGACCTGCTGTTCTTCTCTCATGACATCGTCACGCCGAAACCACGTGTTAAGCAGATTCTCACCGGCTTGTCCCTGCGGGGCGAGCATGAGATTCTGTAGGGCAGTCATCTCCGAGAGTTCTCGAGTGATCTGGAACGTGCGGACCAGCCCCTCACGAGCGAGCATGTACGGGCGGCTGTTCGCCGTCGATCCGCGCTGGCTCAGCCGCTCCCGGCCGGCGTAGATTCCAGCCCCAGCCCCGGCACCGAGAGCCGCCAGTCCGACACTCGCTATCCCACCGGCTGCGAGTGCCCCAGCCCCGACGATCCCGCTGGTCGCGCCAACCGTTAGGGCCGACGCCCCACCCCAGATAGTCTGCTCGTGGCGACTCGGCGTCATGAGTTGCTGGAGGTCACGACCGTCATATCGGACCGTCCCCCCGTCTGGCTCGTAGAATCCACTCATGAGGTTGAATGTCGTCGTTTTGCCGGCGCCATTCGGGCCGATAATCCCCGTGATAGATCCCTTCTCAACGTCGAAGGTGGCACCATCGACGGCTGTGATCCCACCGAACCGCTTCTGGAGGTTATCGACCGAGAGAATCGTACTCATCGCTGATCCACCTCTGTGTCAGCCACATCGCGGCCGAGTAATCCATCCGGCACATAATACAGGACGGCGAGGAATAACAGCCCAATGACGACGAACCGAAATGCCAGGAGATTCGTTCGCATCGCCGTCGGAAAGAAGTCGGCTATCTGTGTCGTCGCCTGTTGGAAAGACCAGTAGACTGCAGCGCCCAGAAGCATGGCTTTGTTGTTTGCTAAGCCGCCGAGGAACACAATAAGTAATGCGATAAAGGTGGTTTCCGGATTTCCGGTCGTGAACGTCAGTCCCTGCGAGTAAATCGCCCAGAGCGCGCCGGCCAGGCCTGCAAGTGCCGACCCGATGATCATGGTTTGAATCTTGTACACGAACGGATCCTTGCCGAGGGATTTAACGACATCTTCGTCGTTTCTGATTGCGCGGAGAGTGCGACCAAACGGCGACTGCACGGTCAGTTCGAGCACGTAATACGCACTCACGGTGAACAATACGAGTATCGCGAGAAGGAATCGACTGTAATCGATCCCGACGGTCGTGCTCCCGATAACGGCAATCTGATAGCCAATTCCCTCGTTCCCGCCGAACTCGAGGAACCACACGATATTCTCAGTGAGTATCTCGAGAGCCTGCGCGAAACTGCCCTGGAGAACCGCTGCCCGCAGCGGTGAAACGAAATACCACAGGAAGAAACACCACACAGCCCCGACTGAGACGATCGCGAGTTTTGCATCAGACGCCCACTGGACGCGGGTGATAGTGCGGGCATACGAGTACGTCACGACACCGAGCAACCCGAGTGTCCCGATGATCTTGAGTTCGACAGCCTCGGCGATGACAAGTGGAAGAACCCCGAAAATCACACCTGAGCCGAGAAGCACGCCCGAAAGCAGCGTCCGTCGGCGTCTCGAGGCGAGCCAGCCTGCGAGTTCGACTCCAACGACGAGCCAGCCAACCAGCGAGACGACGATCCCGACGAAGAGAATCTGACCGGTGGTATACAGCACGGCCGTGACAACCGTAGCCGCGATTGTCCCGCCGAAGA
>JAQCMZ010000490.1 GCA_028274825.1 Haloferacaceae archaeon | reverse complement strand
ACCGAAATCACGGGGTTGAGTGCCGAAAGTGAGTCTTGAAACACCATTGCGATTTCCCCGCCGCGAATCGTTTGCATCTCTCGCTCGGACTTCTCAAGCAGGTTTTCATCCCGATACGCGAACGTGTCTGCCTCGATGACTGCAGTATCTAGCAATCGCATCACCGACTTCGCGGTGACGCTCTTGCCGGAGCCCGATTCGCCGACTAACCCGTGAATGCTTCCGGACTGAAGCTGAATATGCATGTCATCGACAGCCTCTACATCTGGATTATCATCTTTGGGAAACCGAACACTCAGTTCGGAAATTTCCAGAAGGGGATCTGAGTTCATGTTGTATCATCTTGACGCACATCGAAGGCGTCTCTGAGAGCATCTCCAAACAAATTGATTCCTAAAACCGTTATCACAATCAGGATGCCGGGAATCACTGAAATCCACCAGGCTTGTTCAATCACTGCCCGCCCCTGCCCGAGCAGTGCGCCCCACGTTGGTGTCGTTGGTTCCACGCCAATTCCCAAAAACGACAGTGTACTCTCGGCGAGAATTGCTCTCGCGACGAGAACGGTAAATTGGACAATGATGGGGGCCACGGCGTTTGGGAGTACCTCTCTGAGCATTATTTCACCGTCACCCATCCCGATATTCTCTGCCGCCAGAATGTACTCCTGTTCACTGATGGAAAGCACCCGCCCACGGGTGATCCGTGCGAAGTCATCGATATACGCGAATGCAATTGCAGCGACCACGTTCCAGACGCCTTGCCCGAAAATCGCGACTAACATAATCGCGACTAACAACCACGGAAACGCCCAGGTGATATCGACGAAGCGCATGAGCAGGTCATCAACCCACCCTCTGGAGTAGCCCGCAATCAGTCCCAACGGAATCCCAATCAGAGCCGCTATCGAGACTGCCCCGAGACTCACCCCGAGACTGATGCGGGCACCAAACATAATCCGGGATAACATGTCCCGCCCGAACGAGTCCGTCCCCAGTGTATGGCCGCTGGTTCCGGGTGGCTGCAAGAGACCGTAGTTTTGTGCCATCGGATCGTGCGGGGCAAGTTCCGGAGCGAACAGAGCCGCCAGAACGAACCCGATAACAATTGAGAGTCCAAGTGTCGCCTTCGGATCGCCACTGACCGTCTCCCTGAGAAGTTCAAGACGCGCCTGTTGACTCTCAAGCCACGACCCTCGAGGGGGGGTATCTGTGCCCACTATCCGTCACCGCCGTATCGAATTTTCGGGTTGATACTCATATACAGTAAGTCAACAACAAGATTCATAAACACGAATATGATTGAGACGAGGATGACTGACCCCTGCACGACAGGGAAATCCTGTCGCTCTATCGACCGGATGAGCAGTCGACCGAACCCCTGAATGCCGAACACGATCTCAACCGCGACGATTCCGCCGAGTAAGAGTGCAAACAGGATGCCGGCGACAGTCACCACGGGTAACAGTGCATTCTGGAGTCCGTGTTTGAACAGCGCCAGTCGCGGGGGGATTCCTTTAGCGCGGGCTGTCTGCATGTATTTTTCGTTGAGTACGTCCATCATCGACGACCGCATCATCCGCGTAATGATTCCTGCATACGGGAGACCGACGGCTATTGCCGGGAGCAAAATATTCGCAAACCACGGGATGATTCCATCACTGAGCGGTGTGTACCCGTATGATGGAATTGCCTCAACTCTCGTCGAGACAAGGAGGATAAGGACGATCCCGAACCAGAACGCTGGCATACTGATCGAGAGAAACGCGACGGTAGTCCCGACGTAATCTTCCCATTTTCCCCGTCGGGTTGCCCCGACGATCCCCGTAGGGATAGCGATACCCATCGCGATACACAACCCAACAAGCGCAATACTCAGTGTCGGCTCAGCGGCCGAGATGATCCGGACCAGCACCAGTTCACCGGTGTAGATAGACTCTCCGAGATCACCTTGGATGAGGTTACTCATCCATTTCCCGTACTGGACGTAGATCGGCTGATTGAGGCCCAACTCCTGACGCAGCGCTTGGACTGCTTCCCTATCTGCGGCACCACCTAATGCGAGTCGAGCCGGGTCGCCTGGCACCGAACGGACGGCGACGAATACGAGAGTGGCGACTACATAGATTACCCCGACAGCCTGGATCGTTCGTTTGGCTATGTATCGCGCTGTTCCCATCCGCCCTCACTCCATCTGAGAGTAATGGAAATTACTCAATCCTGCTTGATTTCCAACGTCACTGATCTCACTGGAGTATCCTTTTGCAATCAGCGGGAACGTCGTCATAACCCATGCTGTATCCTGAATGAAGATCTCCTCAGCCTGCTTCATGATCTCAACTCGGCGATCAGGGTCTGCAGTTGTGAGATCTTCCTCCAGTAACCCGTTGAACTCTGGGTTACTGTACAAGTTGGCCTGCCAGTCACCCGCCGATGCTTCACTCGGAGTTTTCAGCTGTTTCCAGACACTCATCCACGGGTCGATGTCCACGTACCCATCATACATCACGAGTTCGTTCTCATATCGATACACGCTGTCCCAGTAGGCTGACGACTGTGTTACGTTCAATTCAACATCGATTCCGACCTGACTGAGCATCTGCTGGATCACAGTCATCCGTCGCTCATCGGATGGAACACCGAGCAACGAGAGTGTCATTCGGGGCTCACCGGTGTAGCCGGCGGCGTCGAGCAGTGTTTTCGCTCCTTCGAGATCGTAATACTGCCCCGGATCAGGTTGGTCTTCATGAAGCGCTGGGATCGCCGGATTCCAGAGTGAATGGGCAGGGACAGCATTCCCGAGGTGAGCTCGCTCGACCAATGCCTCACGGTCGATTGCTTTTGAGATTGCTTTACGGACGTCCGGATCGGTCGTTGGAAGGTCTTCAGTTTCCCATTTGTCGGTGGCTTCCTCGTTCCCACTCGCGAACTGCTGGAAATCGACCTCTGCTGGATCGTTACACAACGGTGCAATGCAAAACCACGCACCAGGATTTGTCCCGGCGATCTGTATCTCATCCGTCTGGTTAGCCTGTTCGACACTCTGTGCAGGAACCTCGTTGGTGTAGTTGATGTCACCGCTTTGGAGTGCAGTCCATCTGGTGGACGGCTCCGGGATGAGATCGACTCGCAGAGAGTCGACTAACGGATACGCGACTCCCTCGCTATTAGTCTCGTGATACTCCTCGTGAGCTTCGAACTGCAGATATTCGCCCGTCTCACGCTCGACGAGTTTGAACGGACCGCTCCCGACGGGCATCCGATTGAATGCGTCTGGATCCTCCAGGGCGGCCGAGGCATTGACGATTGTTCCAGCCCGCCCCGGGCCGCGTGCCATGAACGAGATGAATGGCCCAACGGTTTCAGACAGACTAATGACGAGTGTTGTCGGGTCTGGTGTCTCTATGCTCTCGATTGACTCTACTTTCGACAGATGTGGTGAGTCATCCAGACTCATCAACCGCTCGAGTGACGCCTTTATCGCCGTTGAATCGACTGGGTCTCCGTTGTGGAATATCGCACCTTCCACCAGGTCAAACTCATAGGTAGTCGAGTCCGGGATCGACCAATTTTTTGCAAGATCACCAACGAGTGAGCCATCTGCACCAATTTTGACGAGCCCGTTGTATATGTTCGATTGTAGTGTTATTTCCTGTCCTTTGTCAACGTAGTGTGGGTCCAAAAACTCGATTTCATCGAGATTAAACCCAGCAACGATTTCACTCGTACCTTCGGAAGTTGTCTCAGATTCTGACTCTGAGGCACCTGTACAACCGGCAGCCGACAGGAGCCCGGCTGAGGCAAGCAACTTCGTCGTGGTACGACGGTCAATACGCGGTCCTTCGAGATCGCTCGTGTTCCAATCCATTAGCTATGTTGTTTCGACACCGATGTTCTCATTCGTGCTGTACATTTCTCGTAAACCACACGCGATATGTGAATTTCGTCCATACTTAGTACTAATCCTTATACACAATTATGGTTTTGAAGGAATATTCCAAATACGTACCGTTGATGTTAGAGTATACCTGAACGTTTGTGTGTTTCTGTGCCGGACAGAGGGGGATCGGCTTACGAATCACAACAAACCGTGGGGCATCGTTCTCACTCGATCCCACATATCCAAATCGTATTGAACCGGGGGAACGGCCGCTCCATGCGCTGATTCTGGTTTCGTGCAGTTCGACACTACTGATTGGGCAGCGTTTGGCGTGATGGGTGAGTTCATGCAGCCACAATGCCATCTCCAGGTTCTCACGAACATCCTTGACCGTAAGATGAGTCTGCAGGCGGCACGCGACCAGCCACGATGGCGATATATCTCAGACGAAACCATGAGAACAGAGTCCCGGTACGATTCTCAGGTCGTCTCGAAACTCGCCCGCTGTGGCCACGATATTGGAATCGGACTGCCAGTTCGTCGGTGGTGGTAAGATAGCCCGATATCACTTTGATGTCGTCTCAGCAGCAACTGAGCCTCGGAAAGACGGGATCGTCACCGGATACCAGATCAGATCGGGTGTTCGAACAGTAATCGGTGTTTTACCAGATTACTGTTGAGCGCCGTCAGTAACAAAAACACGCACTCTCTGCCGAGAGGTATCGACCAGACTGGTCTTTTTGTTATCAGATCTATTTCATCGATGAAAATACCTGATCAGTCAGGTGACTCATCAGTGTCTTTTGATCGTCTTTGTCGCCTGCCCTCAATTGCGGGATTCCCCCATCACAACCCGTCAAGTTGAGCTTCCTACCCGTGTATACTTGAGCTCGCTGACGCTGGATTAGGTGAGCGAGCGCGGCTGTTTCCTATTGTCGGTGAGTGTACACTTGTGGGCGTCTCACTCTCGGGACGCTCTTCAACTGGACCGTCGCCACGACGGTCAGTGTAGAGGCTACACTTCTCG
>JAQCMZ010000486.1 GCA_028274825.1 Haloferacaceae archaeon | reverse complement strand
AAGCTCATGTAGTGACCGTCCTCAGGACCGCCGTCGAGCACCCCGATTAGCCACGCCGTCGATGGATTCAACCCGTCCGTCTCAATGTCGATGAACACCGGCTCCTGATTGGGTAGCGAATCATCACCCGTCGGGCGGACAGTATTCGTGGACTGTGCCTCCGCAGCGGTCTGGACCGTGCTCGCAGAGGTTCGCCCCAACCCAGACAATTCGGAGAGCTCCCGAAGCGGAGTGTCAGCGAGCGCCTCAACCGTAGTGATGCCAGCACCACGCAACGTCTCAAACCGTGTCGGACCGATCTCCGGAACGCCGCGCAAACCGAATTTCTGCGGATCAATCTCGGACACGTCGATCGCTCCGTTCGAGTACAGCGCAACGAGCGTTGCCTGTGTCGTATCCGCCGTCGTACCAACACCGAGATCGGCGTTTGACGTCCCGACGCCAACAAACTGCGAGTCACCATCGTCTCCATGACTCCGTGTCGTCGTGAACCCAGTTCGTAACGCCGTCGAGAGATGAACTGTACGCGGCGTCCACCACTGATCCGGAACCCGGCCGCGATAGAGACGGAGCCCCTCAAGCGTTGCCGACCGGGCATACGGATCGACGGATAGCGAGACGGTCTGGTCAATTAGGCAGATTTGTGAAGTCGCCGCTAAATCAGCCGGATTCTCCCCCACTGAAGACATCCCGACTCTGCTCGCAATCTGTCCCGGGTCGAGCGGCTCCTCACCCATCGGCAGCGCGATAACAACACATCGCTCGTCGTCTGTAACCGCCACATCCGGCCGCATCCCGGTGCCAACTTCAAGAATATCGAAATCGAATTCCCGACGGAGAGCTGGGCCAACGATGCTCGCCTGCGGCTCCGTCGCAACAATCACATCAGGGCCTAAGCTATCGATTATGGCAGTGATTGTGTTGCGGTGAGAACTGTTCACAGCGGCACCAGAAAGCGCAAGGATTCGAGTCGGTGATTCGTCTGGAGGCGGCAACGCCGGCAGTTGTGGCCCCGTTTCTCCACCGTCAGTACTGAAGCGTGGTGGAGAGGTAGAGTCGGAGTGCCGAGCGGAATCCGGCTCGTCGGTCATCTCAACTGATACGTGGACCCGAGACCATATGAAGCTTCGAAGAGTGCCGTGAAAGTGATTAGAAGCGGTCGCCACCGACAGACGCGAGGTACAGAACAAATCTTGGCGATACGCGATCCGATTTCATCATCTCGGTCGCGTTGACAGGCCCCTGTGCGCGTAGCCTCGTCACCGCATATTCTGTCTGGCGTGTGGTCGTCGACGGGGCGTTGAGTATCATCAGTAGACAGGCGATCCCGGCGGCTGCTGTTTTCGCCTTGTTACTGGTCGTAAGCGTCCCCGTCCAGTACTTTCGTCACAGGCAGAGCAGTCATCTTCTCAGCTGACCGCACGGTTGAGCCGCATGTGTATCTCGATTTCCAGCCACTAAGCTCCACATAGTATCACACCACCAATCTGAGTGTTGCTACGGCTCCTGCCGTGCTCTCTCGGCGCGAATCGAAACATTGATTCGGTTTGCTAGCACGTCTAGTGACTCCGTCACGTGGTGGTCTTTGTGGATGAATTCGGTCACACCTGCTTCAATTGCCTCTGCCGCGATCGGTTCGAGTTCACTCGTGGTGAAGAGGATAATTGGCACACTACGGTGGACTGACTCGGTGAACTCGATTCCCGTACCGTCCACGAGAACACTGTT
>JAQCMZ010000468.1 GCA_028274825.1 Haloferacaceae archaeon | reverse complement strand
GGAGACCCTGAAAATCTGTGACGACATCGTCGCCGACCTCCCGCTGGTCGGCCCACTCTATCGCCTGTTCGAGCGCTCGCCACCCGTGCCCGAGTAGTTCACTTGCGTTTCCGATTCGACTGAAATTGAACGTCTTGAAAAACACCTCGTAGCCCTCGCCCGGTTCCAGCAGCACTTGTGAGGCCGGAACCTCGCAGTCGTCGAGTTCTATGTCGTATATTGGCAGATATCGCGTCCCAATTGGGTCGCCCTCGTCGGTGACTGTCAGCCCAGGGTTGTCGTCCTCAACGAGGAACGCTGTTAGCCCCTCGTCGGTCATCGCGTAAACTTTGTGGAGATCGGCTTGGGCTGCGAGGTTGACGTGGGTTTTTGCCCCGTTGAGTACAAACTGACCGTCGGTGCGTTCAGCGTGCGTGTCCATGGATTTCAGGCTGGATCCCGTTTCTGGTTCGGAAATACCGATGGCCCCGACGTAGTCGCCCTCGGCAAACCGTGGCAGATATCGACTCTTCTGTGCGTCAGTCCCTGCCTCCAAGAGAGCCCGCTGCATCTGGAAGCTAATCTGAAACAGACCCACCTCCTGGGCTACAATAGCGTACTCCATCGCGCCACCACCAGGGCCACCGTACGCTTCCGGGGTGATGGCATTCCCAAAGCCGGCCTCCATCCCTTCAGTGTACAGGTCTTGCGGGAATTCGCCTCGACGGGTGAACTCGCGGAGTTCCGCTTCGGTTTCCCGATGCCACGAGCGGACATCAGCCCGGAAGGCTCGCCGCTCGGACGTATACTCAAAATCCATATTGTATTCATTCTTTTCTGGCTTTACTTAATTGTCCATTATGACAATCGCCTCCCAACGGGCACGCCCCGACCGCTTGTACATTCCCGCTCACCGTGGCGTTCCGGACGCTGTGTTAGTGGCGGCGTAACCGGCTCCGCAGGTCGAATCAATCAGGGGTGACCTGACCTCACCACTGGATAGCGGATCTTGGAAATTCATCGTATAGATCGAAACCTTGGCTATGCAATTTCGGTTGACCGTGTCACTGAGTGACGGCGCGACTCCACGGCCTGAGACCTGAGACACTGCGCCTGTTCTGTGTATAACCTGAGCGATATGAAGATAACCGTCGATGCCAGTTGTTTGTCAGTGAGTCTGGAATTCATTGTTTGCTATCCCACGCGCCCTCAGCGCCTCGTTCAGAAAGGGCGACGCGTTCGATCTTTTGAGTACTGGTCTTTGGGAGAGACTCGACACTGTTGATATACCGGGGAACGAGAAAGTCGGGTAATACCTCTTGACAGATCTCATGCATATCTTCGGGAGACATTCCGGTGTCGGTCGGAACGGCATAGAGGAGGATCACTTCCCCCGCAACGTCGTCTGGCACCCCAACGGCTGCCGTCTCTTCGAGGGTGTTGACGGCCGAAAGCGGGGATTCAATCTCCCATGGAGAGATATTCTCACCGTACACCCGGATGCTGGTCTTCTTCCGGCCGACGAATTCGAGATTCCCCGTCTCGGTCACCTGACCGATGTCACCGGTGTGCATCCAGAGATCCTGCCAATCCTCGACGGTTTCCTCAGCTTTCCCCAAGTATCCGTCAAACATCAGAGCAGGACGATTGGGCCGAACCACGATCTCGCCTCGTTCTCCTTGAGGTTTCAGCGTCAACCCATCCTCGGCAAGAATCCCGATTTCGAACGGTGAGTCACTGATCGGCCCCTGGTGCGCGGGGTGGTGCGTCTGGTCTGGATCGTACACACAGACCGTAACGAGTCCGGCTCCAACCTCCGAGAGACCGTACAGTCGGAGCACCTGTATACCGAATTTGTCCTCGAAGGCGGTCTGGCGCTCGAAGCCGGCCGCACCACCCAGTGCAAATTCGAGTTGTGTGTCAGTATTTTCGACCTCATCGGCCTTCCGCCAGAGGATTTCGAGGATTGATCCAACGTGCGTGAAGAACGATGCCGCGGCGTTTCGAGCGGTCTCCCAGAAACTCGAGGCACTGAACGAGCGGACCAGGCCAATCGACCCGCCGGCAGCTATCATATGCATCAGCCCGTACGTCATCGGATTCGCGTGGAAAAGAGGAAGAATCAGCAACCCACGGTCATCGGAACCAGTCCCACAGGCGTCCACCAGCCGGTGGCCACTGTCGACGAACGAGCGGTGTGGATTCCGGACACCCTTCGGGGGGCCCGTCGTCCCAGACGTGTAATTCAGGACAGCCACATCGCCTGGGGAGACGGCCGGCGTTGGTGATGATGTGTCGGCTGGAAGGTTTGTGAGTGTGTCGTCGAGATGCATGTCGATTGTGGACTCGTGGGTGGACTCGACATCATGTCCGATGATCGTCCCAACGTCGACCTCCGATTGAATATCGGCGTAGGTGCCGGCGGTGTCCCGATCGAGGACGAGTGCCGATAATCCAGCATCTTCCACGAGATACGAGAGAACGTGTGCTTCTTGCCGGAAATTAATCGGGACGATCGTCACCCCCAGTTTCGTGGCTGCAAGCAATAGATAGACGAATTCTGGGTCGTTCGGGAACACAAGTCCGAGTCGATCCCCCTGTTCGAGATTCAGCGTCGACAGCAACGCCATTCGGCGGTCCACTTTCTGGGCGGCGTCACCGTACGTCACAACGTCGCCTTCATACCAGATGAACGGCCGGTTGGTGTGTGCCGTTACGGCCTTATCAAATAAATTCCCGATAGTTTCGTTCATTGAACGGTTTGGTTTCGGTCCCAAAAGAGACCGTCTACGGCGAGTTGGTCGGCTAAAGCGACGATTTTTGCCTCGATAGTGCGTGGCTCGACAGCGCTCTGGCCGCTGTGCGCGAGGACGATATGTTGGAGTTTTTCCGAACATCCGGCCGCGGCAAGAAGATGGACGCCATAGTGAGGGTGCGGGACGGTCTCCTGAAGCGAGGTCGTGGTGGAACCGTCCAGTTCATAGAGTTTACTACAATCGTGGAGGAGCGCTCCTGCGATTGTCAGATCCCTATCTATATCTTCTGTCACGGTGCTGCTCAGTGAGTCGGTAATCCCAATGCTCAATTCGGTGACGGCGTTCACGTGTTCGACGTTCATAACTTGTGGACCGTCGAGTTCCGCTTCGAGCGGCGGCCACCACCGGAGGGTCGAAAGCTCCGTTTCCGTCGCGTCGATAGCGCTTTCCCAGACATCACAAACCTGGCGCCGCAGATCATCGGACTGGATTTCCCCGACATGGGAAAAGGTGGTCCGTATCTCTGATTCATCTGTCACACTCACACTCCACATCGCGACTGGATTAAAACCGTAGGATGATTCTGGCTGAGATCTGAGCGGAGTGGACACAGTGCGGTCGCATACGTCGCAGTCTTCCATGCAGTCCCACTTTGGCGATCTGTTAAATGCTGGTCATCTGGCCTTCGTGTGACCAGTTGTGTGAAGTGTTAGGCGGGGAAATTACTGATCGGGAGACGACGAGAGAAAACTTAACACGGGATTAGAATGTCTTACTAATTCCCGTAGTGCCAATCATCTACTAAATCTAATTACTCAATGATTTTATTATTCTCTCCTCTCTTCAGATGTGCGCAAATTCCCCGACAGAAAAGGCCTTATTCAGAATCGTTCAAAATTTGCACGAAATCAACCGCGAAAGCCAAACCACCCTCTTGACATCCTCCTCCGCGTGAACGCAGAGGAATCCCACGGCACCGCTGAATTGGGAGTGGCAGGGTTGCAGACTCCCAATCCAACACATCGTTGGAATCGGTGAGTGACTGGTCACTGGGCAGTCTCCTGGGAGTGGCCAACCCGGGACTCCTCTCCTCTGTCGTACTCGGGTTCCCAGTGTTGTGTTGGCCACGGGGAGTCCGGCAGACTGCGATGGACTCGGAGTGACTTTCTCTGCGAGTATTTGCCCGGTGGTTGGTGTGTGATTCCCACATCGGGCCACACTCTGTTTTCAGTCTGGGCGGACACTCGAACCGCCAGTTGTCGGGCACTCGGCTACACTGGGGTCGTCCCCAGTGCGCCGACAGTTGCAGAGACGGTGTTTTGGAACAACAACCGTCGGGAATTGCCGCTGTGACGGCGCGTATCCACGCCGTGAACGACGTGGGAGTGCGCCTGTTCCAGCTATAATCTGTCGATGGATACATACCTCTCAAATTGAAATATATACGATATGGCAGGACTGAGTGGGACTGGTCAGCCGACGACCGCCCCTCGATGTCCAGAAGTATCGTTTTGTTTCG
>JAQCMZ010000444.1 GCA_028274825.1 Haloferacaceae archaeon | reverse complement strand
AATATTAACGTTCTGTCACGCGGTCAATGCTTGACGGGACCCTCCCAGCAACGGGCAACACACTCGATCCACAGAGACTCCGGTAAGAGTGGTCAGAGTCAACGGTTGTGGCGATTCGACAGAGCATCAGTATCAGTTGTCGAAAACACGGCGACTGTACAGGCGGTATGACGCGACTACCCAGGGGTAGGTTTAGCTAGCCTACAGACAGTGATAATACTCACGACAGACTCGTTGCGCGTTCTGAACTACACACCAAGATCGAAGTCCCAGCACCTGTTCTGTGACGGAGTCGGGCATGTCACATTCCGCTTCTAGAGGAGACACGCGTGGTCACGATAGCGGGGCTCGGGCAAGACAGTTCGCCGAGTTCAGTATCGGAAGACGGCGCCAACTGATTCACCGGGATGATTCGATAGCCGGGTGTAGGCTTCTTGTGCCCGCTCGATCGGCACTTCGTCGGTCAAGAGCGTCTCGGTCGGAAGACTGCGGAGCCGATCCCAGGCGACCTGGTACCGGCGGTCACTGTCCCACCGCCCGCGGAGTTCAGGGGTGATCGTGCTCACTTGACTGGACTCGATCGAGATGCGGCTCCGATGGAACCGACCGCCAAGATCCAGCCCCACTTGTTTGATCCCGTACCACGATCCGACGAAGACACGACCGTCAAAGCCCGTGAGACGGATCGCATCGTCGAGCGCGTCCGGGTTCCCCGATAGCTCGAATGTGAGGTCGGCACCGCCGTCTCCCGCTTCCTCGAACAACTGGGGAGTGGCATCTGGGGCACAGACGTGGTCTGCCCCGAGATCTCGGGCACGGCGGCGGCGGCCACCGACAGGTTCGACAGCGAGTAACTCAGCGAGCGGAAATTCGGACAGTAGCGCGGTTGTCACCAGCCCGACCAGTCCTTGTCCGAAGACTGCTACCCGCTCGCCGACCCGCGGAGTTCCGTCCATCAGGAAATTGACTGCCGTCTCTACGATAGGCAACAACACGGCTTCGCGCGGAGAGATTCCGTCCGGGACACGGAGAAGTGACCCAGGATCTGCAGCGAATCGGGATTCGTGTGGGTTGAACGCGAAGACACTCTCTCCCTCCCAGCTATCGTCGACAGCAGCGCCAGTTTGCTCGACTACACCCGCGGCAGCGTAGCCGTATCGGAGCGGATACGAGAGGTCGCGCCCGATTGCATCCAGCTCATCGTCGACAGCTAACTCGTCGGGGGCATTCCCCTGATACACGAGCAGTTCTGTGCCTGGGCTGACAGCAGAGACAACGGTCCGGACGAGCACTTCGTCAGCGGCCGGATCAGGGTCTGGCTCCTCGTGGAGTTCGACCGTCTCGGGTGCGGTGAACACCAACGAGCGACGCATCAGTCTGCCGGGAGTTCCGCCCCGGCAAACTCCACTCTCGTCTCATCATGCCGGCAGTCTTCGAGCGCGTGTTTCGCCGCGAACCCGGCATCGTGTGCCGAAGCCCCCCGACCAACACCAACCTTGAGTTCAACATTGGCGTCTTCGCGGACGAACTCGATGGCAGCTTGATAATCAGCTCTGGAGAGATTCGGACAGACTGAGATGACATTGTCACCGCCGACGAAAAACGACAGCGCCCCGTGTTCGGCACGCATATGCTGCATCACGGATGCATACCCTTTCTCGATCTGGATATACGAATCGAACTCGTTCAGTTGGTCAGTGTATTTGCCAGTCGCGTCGTTCACGTCGAAGTGTGCAATCTCGAGATCTGAAGTAGTGCTGCCGGCACCCGTGTCCGGCCAGGTTTTCCCGCCCAGGACTTCCGTTCGGGCTTTGTCCTGTGCACTACCAGCCTGCTGGATCTGTTCGGTGGCTCCTTCGAGCGCCTCGATCGGCTGGTCGTTGGTATCAACACCGAGGCTAATAGTCACGGGATACCGATTGTCGATTGATTCTTGTAAGAGCGCGTGATCGTCGTGGCCCAGTCCGTTAGTGACCGCGATCATATTATCAAACCGGGTGAAAAATACGTAACCGTCTCGGCTCCCGATGAATTGTGCAAGATCAGCAAACAATCGCGATTGAAGTGTCTGAAGATCCATCTCACGGCGTGGCTCCGGTGTTACCGTCCACGGACCGTAATTATCGATTTGTATCAGCGTCAACTGCGTAGTTATCACGGATGTTTCAGGTTACAGTCCGACTCACCAAGGGCTTTTCCGTTATTTCACAATCAAATTGCGGTGGATGTATTACCTGACAGGTGAACAACCTTCGCGACAGTGACGGGACAATTCACCGGCAGCCACATGAAGATATTCAACCCTCTTGGGGGCTATGGTGAGTGTATGACATACCGCGGGGCAGTTATCGATGTTGACGGGACGGTTGTGCGAGGAGACGACCCCATTCCCGGAGCTATCGAGGGAATCACACGACTCAGAGACGCCGGAATCGACCCGCTGTTCGTCACGAACAACCCCACCAAGCCAGCCAGCGCGTACGTCGACCGGTTGGCAGCCGCCGGAATCGACGTGTCCGTCGAGCGGGTAGTGACAGCAGGGACTGTTACCACTCAGTATCTCCAACAGAATCACGCGACAGCACGGATCCAGTTAGTGGCCGATCAGGGTGTCCACGAACAGTTCGCGCACACAGACCTCCAACTCACCACCGATGAGGATGAAACCGAGGTGCTAGTCGCCTCGATTGACCGTGAATTCGACTACGACGATATGTGTCAGGCGCTGTGGACACTCACCCGACCTGAGGTGACGTTCATCGGGACCGATCCAGATATTGTCATCCCGGCGGCCGAGCGGGATGTCCCCGGGTCAGGGGCGATTATCCGCTCGATTGCCGCTGTCGCCGAGCGAGACCCAGATATCATGCTAGGCAAACCCTCCGCGGAGACACTCTCTGTGGTCGAGAACCGGCTGAACGTCCCTCTCGAGTCGTGTCTCGTGATCGGCGACCGAGTTGATACCGACATCGCGCTCGGGGCGAATGCCGGTATGGAGACCGTTTTGGTTCGGACTGGTGTCTCGACCGTGCCAAACATCGAGAGTGCCGATCCCCAACCGGACCACGTTCTCGACTCACTTGAGCAGATCGATACTCTGTTGTGATCGCCGGATCAGACCCAACGGCGGCAAAGTAGTCTTGCCGCTGTGTGACCACTCAGTCTCACCGAGAGAAGCCTGTCATCGGATACTTGTGAGTCGACGCGAGATGTGGAATATGGCTGACGGCACGCGGGCAGCCCAGGTGCGCGAGCGTCTCAACTCAGGGTCTGGCGACGCGCTGGTTTTGTTCCCGAGTTCGAACATGGAGTACGTGACGGGGTTTTTCGAGGAGCCAGACGAACGACATCTGCTTTTGTTCGTCTCGCAAGAGCAGGATCCGGTGTATCTGATTCCCGAGCTGTACGAGACACAGATTCGAGAAGCCACCTGGGTCGACGATATCAGGTGCTGGAGTGACGACACAGACCCCACCGAGGCAGTATCGAGAGTGATAGCTGATCTCCAACTCCAGGACGGACATCTACTGGTCGACGATCAGATGTGGGCCGTCTTCTCACAGGATCTCCGACGAGCGGCTCCAGATGCCTCATTCGGGGTCGCAAGCGAGGTTCTCGCGGGGCTGCGAATGCAGAAAGACGAAGCAGAATTAGACGCACTGCGCCGGGCCGGGGCGGTAGCAGACGACGTTGTCGAACAACTCCGCAGTATGGGTGAAAGTATCGTCGGGATGACTGAGACAGAACTCGCCACAGAGATCACACGATTACTGGAAGCACATGGGGGTACGGGCGTCTCCTTCGAACCAATTGTTGGGAGCGGACCTAATGGGGCCAAACCGCATCACCGACACGGCAGCCGGAAGATCCAACCAGGCGAGCCAGTTGTACTCGATTTCGGCACTCGTGTCGACGGCTATCCCTCAGATCAGACGCGCACCATCGTGTTCGATAAAACGCCGTCAGAGACGGTGTCTACCGTCCACAGCGTTGTCCGCGAGGCGCTTGACGCCGGGATATCGGCCATTGAGCCAGGAGTCTCCTCGGAAGAAATCGACCACGCGACACGAGAGATCATCGAGTCGGCTGGATACGGGGATGCATTCGTTCACCGGACAGGCCACGGCGTCGGTCTCGATGTCCACGAACAACCATACATCGTCGACGGGAATCAGCAGCCTCTGAAACCGGGCATGGTTTTTTCTGTCGAACCGGGAGTGTACCTCACAGGCGAATTCGGTGTTCGTATCGAAGATCTCGTGGCGGTCACCGAGGACGGCTGTGAACGGCTGAATCACAGTCCTCGGGGGTGGGATCCCTTCGCAGGGTGACTCTTCTCAGGAGTCCCGTCGTGATTGGTGTCTCGAATATCGGACCGAACCAACGTGTCGGTCAGTGGTCGTGTCCGAGTGCCTCAGCCAGGGTCGTCCCGAATCGCTCCTCAAAGAGTTCTTCTGCGGTTTCGTTAATCGCCTTGATGTCGGCTGCAGTCTCGCCACTGTCGTGGTGTGCGAGCATATGAGCCTGTTGTGCCATCATCTGAGCAACAACGTCGGTTACCACCCGAGAGGGCTCTTCGCCAGCCTCGGAGAGCATATCCACCAGCCCTTCTGGAAGTTCGACTGAGTCTTCGTCGCCGTCCGGGGCTGTGACAGTGTAGATTTCAGTGTCTACCATATGATGATCTGGTGTGGCGCGCGTAAAATGTCTACGGAGGCCACTGCTGAGACACACTCTTGAACGGCCTATCGAGGCGAGTATCGACGAGACCACGGTTCGATATGTACACTCACCACAGTCTGATAGTCGGGCTACCCAGGTGAAATCGAGCCCAGAATCACTGCAAAAGTGTGACTGAGAGCTACCAACTAGAGTCTGATATATCCCGGTCAGTCAGCGGTCTCTGGCGTGACGGCCTCGGGAGCGGTCTCGTGGTCGAGTTCCGAGAGGTACTCGTCAGCATCTAGCGCGGCCTTACAACCGGATCCGCCGGCAGTGATCGCCTGCTGATAGTGAAAGTCAACGACATCGCCCGCTCCAAAGAGTCCCGGAACGCCAGTCTTGGTTTCACCGGGCCCGATCGTGTTTTGTACCTGGAGATACCCTGCGTCGTCGACTTCTACACCCGTGTCTTCGAGATATCCCGTGTTGGGTGTGTGACCAATCGCGTAAAACACCGCACCGACATCGAAGTCGTACTCGGTGACCTCATCGGCGCGGTCGGACGCAAGCTTCTGTGTCGGGTGGCCATCTGGGTGTTCGACCAGGGTCACCTTTTCCATCCCGTCTTCGGGAGTGCCGTGGAGTTCCACAGCCTCGGTATTCAGCAAGAGTTCGATGTCGTCGTCATCGACTTTCTCCATGGTGCGGTCCACCCACACGTCTTCAGCACGAAATTCTTCGCGACGGTGAGCGATGTAAACGGTATCAGCGAATTTCGTCAGGAAATTCGCCTCCTCCATGGCGGCATCACCGCCACCAATCACGAGCATATCCTCGCCTCGGAAGAATGCCCCATCACAGGTGGCACACGTCGACAGCCCGTATCCAATCATCTCGTCTTCGCCCGGGATACCGAGCGTCCGAGCAGACGCACCAGAAGCGACGATCAACGCGTCAGTGGTGTATTCGTCGCCGTTCGTCATCCTCACGCGGAACGGGCGCTGGGAGTCATCGACAGTCTCTACGACACCGTTTTTGATATCTGCGCCGAATTTCCGCGCCTGTTGTTTCATGTTGTTGATCAACTCAGGCCCAGAGATTCCCTCTGGAAATCCCGGATAGTTTTCCACGTCTGTCGTGAGCGTCAACTGGCCACCCGGCTCTTCGCCCTGAAAGACTAGCGGCTCGTTATTCGAGCGGGCAGCGTAGATAGCGGCCGATAGACCCGCGATACCGCTACCGGAAACAATCAGTCTGCGGTGTTCGACGGAGTTGCCTGGCATGTATGAGTATTCACTGGCCTGTGCAATAGGGATTACGCTGGGTGGGATGTGACCGTATTCGCGAGCAAATCGATACAAATCCGGTGGCTGGAAAAGCCTCGCTCTTTTCGCGGCGCAGTCCCCACTCAGGCATATGACAGCGGATCTCGAAGAGAAGACAGACCGGTATGAAGCGATGTTGACGGCCGCGCTCGACTCGATTGAGGGTGCTGTTGCCCTCGAGAGCCCGCTCGGCGAGTTCGCCGCAGGGTGCCACGAGATGGCCACCTCGTATTTAGAAGACGGTCGGCACTTCCGCGCCGGGAATGACCCAGTGAATGCTCTCGTCGCCTTCTCGTACGGTTACGGCTGGCTAGACGCCGCGGTTCGGCTGGGTGTGTTCGAAATTGAAGATCGGCCCGAATTGTTCACCACTCGCCCTGCCGAGGAACCTCGTGACCGCGCCGAAGACGGGGACTGACACACAATCCGAGATCTCCCCGCAGCACAGGCTGAGTTCTCGAGAGTGGTATCGAAAATACGACCGAGAGAACTGTCCTGAGCCGTCCT
Organism: Haloferacaceae archaeon; assembly: GCA_028274825.1. Classification (GTDB taxonomy): domain Archaea; phylum Halobacteriota; class Halobacteria; order Halobacteriales; family Haloferacaceae; genus J07HR59. The sequence continues at coordinate 1,670 of JAQCMZ010000444.1, read as the reverse complement.
GAGACGAGCCACCACCGGGAGAACTCGGCATCGATCAGCGACCGAACAGCATCTAGAAATCGAGATTAAGGAATTCGATACGAGGTCTCATCGTCATCATCCTGGATTTCGACGCCCACTTGCCGGAGTATCTCGCGGAGACGGTCTGCTCGGTCGTAATTTCCGGCCTCGCGTTCGGATTCTCGAACCTCTAACACGAGTTCAATCAACTCATCGGCCAGTTGAGCTGTCCCGTCAGAAGGAGACTCAAACTGGAACCCTAGCACATCTCCGCCAAGAGTGTCGAAGACGTCGACGGCCTGTCGCAGGCCGGCGTAGTCGTATCTCTCGGTTTTGAGATGTTCGTTGACTGCGTCGGTCAACTCTCCCAGCGCCATCGATGCCTCACGAACGGCGAAGTCGTCGTTCATCGCTTTAGTGAATGACTCACGGGTGTGAGAGACGGTGTCTCTGAGCGCGCTGTCTTCGCAGTTCGTGTGAGCACTCACGGAATCGAGTGCCTCAACGGCCCGGTCGTAACTCCGGGAAAGTCGATCCCACCGGTGTTGTGCCTCTTTCAGTGCTGACTCGTTGAGCGCCTGATCTGTGCGGTAACTGGCGTTGGCGTAGAAAGCCCGAACGACGTTCACCCCCCACGTATCAAGTGCGTCTGCCACAGTCCAGTAATTCCCGAGCGAGGAGGACATCTTCTCACCGTCTTTCTCTAACAGACCGTTGTGGAGCCAGTAGCGGGCGAACGTCTCTCCGGTAGCAGCCTCACTCTGAGCAATCTCGTTTTCGTGATGTGGGAAAATCAAGTCACGACCGCCCATATGGATATCGAGCGTGTCGCCGAGATGCGTTTGCGACATCGCAGAACACTCGATGTGCCACCCAGGTCGACCCTCTCCCCACGGGGAGTCCCAGGTGACTCCCTCTGGGAGTGGCTCCGTGTGATCGTGGTGGCTGTGCTCGCGGACCGCGCTCGCGTCGACGCCATCAGCCTTCCACAGAGCAAAGTCAGCGGGATGTCGTTTCTCCGCGCGTTCCTGGGTTTCCCCTTGCGCTTGTACCCCGTCCAAGTTTTGATTTGAGAGTTGGCCGTACTCGTCGAACGTGGTCACGTCAAAGTACACCGACCCGTTCGATTCGTAGGCGTGACCGCTCTCGAGTAGTCCCTCGATCAACTCGATGATTTCCGGGATGTGTTCCGAGACGCGAGGGTAGACGGCCGCCCGCCGGAGATTCAACCCACGCATCGCGGTGAATACCGACGCAGTGAACGTGTCTGCGACATCCGGCTCCGCCCGCCAGTCAGGTCGTTCCCCCACACGGGCAGTGATCTTCTCGTTGACATCCGTGACGTTCTCGACGTGCCGGACATCATAGCCGGTGTATTCTAGCCACCGATGGATGATATCTGCGTGCACCCACGCCCGAGCGTGACCGAGGTGTGGGACATCTGACACCGTGAGTCCGCACACGTACAGCAGGACCTCATCGTCTGCCGGTTCAAACGTCTCCTGCTCGCCTGTCAGCGTGTTACTCACGGACAGCGTCATCACTGATACAGTACCCGCGGACATTGTTTTAACCCGTCGGTGCCATCACCCGAAAACACCCCTTGTGGTCGAGACTGAGAAAACAACGATTACTCGCACAGTGTCAGCACTGTCATAGATTTTACGCAC
>JAQCMZ010000424.1 GCA_028274825.1 Haloferacaceae archaeon | reverse complement strand
ATGAGTTGTTCGAGGCGGTCGGCAACCTCGTCGGTCAGCACCGGCTTGCGGTACTTCGGACACCACACGAAGTGGTAGTGGAGGTTGTGTACCGACGTTCGTTCTCGACTATACCCGCGTGGCATAGTCTTATATAGATTTCACTCACTATTAGATGTTGTAATTCTATCAACAGTATGCCGTGCTATCTGGGTTGGATTGTGTCGGAGTGGTCGGATTCATCCCACGACATCTCGTGGGCTTTCTCCTCGAATTTCTGTAACTGGCATGATACAGTCTGTGCAGACTAGACGGAAATTCCCATTTCAGACGTGATCCTGTTTGACCTCCTCGGCGTAAGCGTCTGCGAGCCGCGTGGGAGCGGGGAGTTTGTATCCGCCACACAGCGCAGCGACGAGATCACGGGCCGTCACCGCGCTGAGACCGTGACCTGGGCTGACGTATAGCGGGTTGATTCGGGGAGTAGTCTCGTACTGTCGTGACTGATACGCGTGGCCAACGATGGTCTCTTGGGCGGCTTCGATGCGATTGTCGGCGCGGATCGGCGTCGACCAGCCCGCCGAACGACCATCAACTGACGCGTCAGGAGTACCACACAGCAACGATTTGGCGACGCCGATAGCGGGGGTCTCGGTTATCACCCCGATATGAGTCGCGAGTCCAGCCTGACGGTAGTGGATCCGGCCAGAGCCGTCGAGAACGAGAAGGTCAGGATCTTCGCTCAATGTTTCGAGTGCCGCGAGAACAGGTACCCCTTCCCGGAACGATAGCAATCCCGGAATGTAGGGCGTTTCCAGCGGGGTGAGCGCACTCGCACACTCGATCACCTCCTCACCACGCAGCGCGACGGCCGCACTGACTGCCTGATTGTCCAGAAAAGCCTGATCAACTCCGACCACGACGGGGGCAGATTGATCGGCTGGCTCTGCCGCTCGACCGGTGGGAGTCGGGACACCGGCTGAGATATCGAACGGTCGCTCTATGCGGATCGCCGCCGGATTCGGCGGTGGTCCGGGGGAGTTACTCTGTTCCCGGCCGTCTGGTCTGGCGCCGGCATCGCTGAACACAGCCATCTCGGCTATCTCACGTTGAAGCGATTCCATGGCGTCTCGGGACAGTTCCGAGTCGGGAAGAAATTCAGGGTGAGACACCCACGCCGATGTGGTCTCATGCATGCGGGGTCACAGCCGCCCACCAGGGCCGCCAGGACCGCCGGGACCACCGGGACCTCGACCGCCGCCAAAGCGGAGCCGTTCGGGAGCGCTTGTTTCCCCCTCGATACGCTTGCCGTACAGGAGCCCGATTGCTAGGCCAGCCAAGTGAGCCCAGTGAGCGACACCGCCGGCGATCCCACCGAGGCCAGAAAAGATACTGAAGCCGGCAAACAGGATTGTCAGGATCCACAGCGGCATTGGGATGATGAAGTATACGTACACTCGGAGTTTCGGGTTGAGCACCGTGAGCAGCCCCATAATCGCCATGATGGCGCCACTCGCCCCGACAACACCAGGACCAACACTTCCCATCAGTGCTCCGGCACTGATCTGTGCCAGCCCCGCAATCGCCCCGGCCGCGAGAAACAGGCCGACAAACCGGCGGGTGCCGAGTTGCCGTTCGACAGGGGGACCGAAAAAGTACAGCACGAGCGAGTTGAGAGCGATATGAGCGAACCCGCCGTGGGCGAAGACAGATGTCACCCATGTCCAGACGTATTCGGGCTGTGTCGGCCGGAGAACAAACACTGACGCCATCACTTCCGAGCCGAACAGTAGTTGTGTCAGTCCCTGGAGGAGGAACGTGACCCACATGAGTCCGAGAAAGACGAACGTCGTATTCCGCCGAAAGTACGCTCCGAGTCCACCGGGTCCTGTCGCACGGTCGATCCGGCGACGAATCTGCTCGAGTGGGCCGCGGTCTTCGGTTCGCCCGCCAATAGTAGTGGTCCCACCACTGGTCCGAACAGAGTCGTCGAAGTCGCTATCGAACACTCTTGAAGGGTCGCTCCACTGGTTGAGACCCGGACAATCGTGGCTTTCTGGGAGCCGATGGTTCGCACAGAAAGTCTGACCACAGCGGTCACACTGGTACGGGAGATTTTCGTACTCGCCACATTTGTCGCACGTTGCCATTACTGACAATTGCGGCTTCGGAAGTAAAGCGGTTTGGCTCCCGGCTACAGACGAGAGATTCGTGTGATTGCGAGCCACTGATATCGCCGGGTCGGGAATCGAGACGGATTGTGTTGGGCGCCGACTCACCTGCCGCGCACATCGACAACGGTTAGTCGACGCGTCGGGTTTGCTCCACGTATGACGGAACGCCGTCCCTTCGTCGCCGGAGTGCTCCTCATTTTTGCTGGGATTCCCCCGCTGGTGACGTATGGGCTACAGTCGTTTGGACTCGTCTCACTGCCGCTGTTCGGGACCGGCGCTCTCATCTGCTATGCCGCGTATATCGCTAGTTGACAGCCTCGCGCGGTCACCCGCCTGCGGCTACTCTGGTCTGGTGAGTTCGTCACCAGAGTCATCTCAAGTGGACGCATCGTCACCGAACGAGGATTCGACCGTGTTTCGTCGTGGATCAGAATGACGCGCGTTCTCCCACACCCAGAGATAGACGCGTCCGCGGGGTTCCGATGTGAACCACCTCGGAGTCACGACTCAAAGCAGCTTAATCTGCTCCGCTTGACGACTCTGTGAGTTCTCACGGACAGAATCTCGTCGCTACTCGTCCGCTCCTGGGAGTGGTTCAGCACACCAGTGACAGAAGTGAATATCAGCGTCGGTTTCTTTTCCACAGTGTGGACAGTCGATTGTCTCGGAACTCTCGTCGGGTTCACCATCTCCCCCGGCTGAGCGGCCCTCAGAGTCTGTAACGTGATCGCTAGAGGCGTGGCCTCGTGGTGTGTCCATCGGATTGTCTCTGCTGACACCGTCGGTTTGGGTCTCTTTCAGTTGGGTGCGGGCGACGAGGAACGCGTCAGCGGCGCTCGCAACAAAGAGGATCACGACAGGATACAACACCTGTCGGGGGAGAGTCTCAGCGACGGTACTGCCTGTCTCACCGTAGAGTATTGTCAGCAATGCCCCGCCGCCAAGAATCATGCCGAACCACAGCGCCGCCCGGCCCCACCTCCGAAGATACGCGTGTCCGAGTCCCGCAATCACGAGTGCTAACAACGCAGCCAGCCAGGGATGATAGCGGTCATTCATGATAATTTGTGGATTCTCCGGAGTTCTTAATCTTCTGACCCGGAGTTGACTCGGTCTCAAGCGTTCTGATGAGTTCCGACAGTTCGGCTACCGAGTACTGTCCCGGTGCAGTCGCGTTTTCTGAATCGACAGGAGCGTAACCAATCCGGGATCCGTACAGTGGCGTGACTGCTCGAGTATGGCGCCCCTGCTCACCCATCCCCATGGTTGCGACCGTGTGCCCGGACGTGGTTGTCGCGTGAGTCGCCCGCAGGATCGCCAGTGCATCAGCAGGTGATGAGACTGTAGTCGCCAATTTGGCAATATCACCGGCTGCTGCTGCGTCTTCGAGTGCCTCTATTAGTCTCTCCATCCTCGGAGTGGCCTCGAAGTCATGGACAGATGCAATCACTGCAACGCCAGCATCTCCCGCGATCTCCCGCAGTGCCGTCGCGTGTGCCTGCTCATCATCCGGTGCTTCGCCGTGTAGTGCTGCTGCTTCGATATCGACTGCGACAACCGAGTCGGTCGCGATCCCATCAGACAGACGATCATAGCGAGCGAGAGTCTCTGCCTCACCACCCTCCCAATCAGCTCTGTTCGTGAGGATAATCGGGAGGGACCCGTCGTACGCCTGGAGTTGTCTCTGTGGGTTTTCTGCGAGATCCATGCGAAATTCGACAGCATCCGCATGGCGGGTTGCCTGCTCGACGGCGGAGAGTTCTGTTACACTCGCCGCGAGGACGAACTCGTCGAACATATTCACGTTCACCGTTCGTGCAAATCAGCGGTTGCCGGTATAGTTATTCTGGTGTTGCTCACGACACGCGTGGGGAGTGGTACGGTCACACAGTCGACACACATATCTCGGGCCTTCCATCGGGAGATGATACCGAGACCACGGGACGGATATCTTTCCCGTGGCGGCGACTGAAGCATCCCCCTTGTTGAGTGGCCCGGCTGAAGTAGCCCTTACACCCACCGAGACCAGGAGCGAAACTATGCCGTAGTCTCAGTCATCGGGGAGTCTGCCGTCAGTGGGACGGAGAGATCAGACGCCGATAGACTCCTCGGCTTCGAGGAGTTCGTGGTATCGGTTCCGGATCGTCACTTCACTGATATCGGCCACTTCACTCACAGCCGCCTGTGTAGTCTTTTCGTTGGTCAGCAGCGAGGCAGCGTACACAGCCGCGGCTGCCAGTCCGACCGGTGATTTTCCAGAGTGGACGCCTTTTTGTTTGGCGTTTTCTAACAGCGATTTCGCACGCATTTCTGCCTCATCGGAGAGATCCAGCGAGGAGGCAAATCGAGGAACATACTGTTCGGGATCAGCAGGTCTGACCTCGAGCGACAGTTCCCGAACGACGTATCGGTAGGTGCGAGCAATCTCGCTTTTTTCGACACGCGAGACCTCGGCAATCTCGTCGAGACTTCGCGGGACTCCGGCCATCCGAGCGGCGGCGTAAACGCATGCTGTCGAGACGCCCTCGATCGACCGGCCGGGGAGAAGATCCTCATCAAGCGCACGGCGATAGATGACCGAGGCCGTCTCTCGAACGTTGTCCGGAAGTCCCTGTGCGGAAGCCATTCGATCAACTTCTCCGAGCGCCTGTTTGAGATTACGCTCTTTCGAGTCGCGGGTCCGGAACCGCTCGTTCCACTTGCGGAGTCGCTGCATCTTCTGGCGCTGTCGGGAAGACAGTGACCGACCGTAGGCGTCCTGGTCTCGCCAGTCGATATTTGTCGAGAGCCCCTTATCATGCATTGTATTCGTCGTCGGGGCGCCCACACGGCTCTTCTTGTCTTTCTCTTTGGCATCGAACGCACGCCACTCTGGCCCCCGGTCGACGGTGTCTGCGTCGATGACGAGCCCACAGTCAGAGCAGACGGTCTCACCGTGTTCTTCGTCGGTGATTACGTTGCCTTCACACTCTGGACACTCCAATTGCTCTCGTGACGATTCGCGCTGTGATGTCTCCTCTGAAACACGTGTCTTCTCGCTCATATATCTGTGAACTCCCCGATAGAACTGCGGAATCACGGGGGCTGTTCTTATAAGCAACACAGAGAGTAGACTGATAAATGGTCCGGTGTCGAGTGCTTCTTGATAGCATTCACTGAGTGTGTGAGGTTGCCCTTTCGGGGGCGTGATACAGAGTCTCCGCGCCGAGCCGTTCTGCGGTCGACAGGTTTGTCTCGGCCCAGACCACGGATACGAATACGAATGGCAGAGAGGATTGTCTCCCTGGCGCCGAGCGCGACAGCGACACTGACAGCGCTGGGAGCAGCAGAGCAGGTAGTCGGCGTGACTCATCATTGTAATCTCGACCGAGAGCCGATTGGGGGGTGGCTGAATCCCGATCTCGACCGGATCACTGCCCTCGAGCCGGATCTCGCGATCACCAGCGACGCACTGCAAGCGGAGATCAACCGCCGTCTCCGTGACCGTGGTATCGAGACATATCATCGTGAACCGACGGCGCTTGGCGAGGTCGTCGGTGGATTTGCAGATCTTGGGCGTGTAGTTGGTCGTCCCGCGGCCGGCGAGTCGGTAATGCGTGACTCTCGGCACCGACTCGCTGCTGTTAGCGATCGTGTGGCTGACCGTGACCGTCCCGTGGTCTACTGTGAAGAGTGGTCAGACCCACCGATGGCGGCCGGGAACTGGGTCCCCGAGGCTGTTCGGGCTGCAGGGGGTCGGTACCCGTTCGTTGATCCGGGTGATCGATCTCGAGAAATCGAGGGGGTCGAGGTGGCAAACGCAGACCCCGATCAGGTGATCGTACACGTCTGTGGCCATGGCGACCGCGTCGATCCGTCAACGATTCGTGACCGAGACTGGGAGGTGGACGCTCCTGTACACGTGCTCGACGATACGCTGCTCAATCAGCCGAGTCCCCGGCTTATCGATGGGATAGAGCGACTTGCAGAGGTGATACACTGACCGTGAGTTTCTCGGCCGCCGTCAGGATGTCCCCACTCCATCTGTGTCGCCGGTGACGACGGTCAGAGCCGTGTCAGAGCCGACTCCCGGCTCAATCGTACACTGGTTCGGCGTCGGCCAACTCTGCTGTCTCCTCGTCGATCTCATCGGTTTCGGTGACGGCAGTCGTCAACGAGACGTTGAGCGTGAGCATACAGACGGTTCCGCCGACGAGCGTGACGATATTTTTCACGGCGTGATCGAGGATAGCTGCCCCCAGAGCGACTGTCACCCCGACGGGTGTCAACCCAACCACGAGAACACTGAACGCCCCCTCGTACAGTCCAATTCCGCCCGGGGAGAGCGGAAGCACCTTCGCGAGATTCCCGACACTGACCGCGAACACGCACACAGTTGCGAGTGCCACCGGCGGTAGCGACACACCCAACGCCACAAGGACGATTCCAGCGACGGCGACATCCGTCACCCAGATAACGACACTGACGCCACCGACACGGACGAACGCTGAGCGGGACCCCGCGACCTGCTGGAGGTCGCCAACAAATCGTCCGATCACAGTTGCGATGTATTCAGCGTACGAGTCAGAACTGATCGACCGGATAATCATCCGAACGCGATTTCGGTCGGACCGTGCAGATAGAATTATCGTCGCGGCCGAGACGACGGCCAGTATCCCGACACCAGTTGCCGTCAGAGCAGCGACGCGCCCGGCGGTTTCGCCGCCGGTAACAGCACCGATCACTGTCGACAACTGTCCAGAACCAGCATACCCAATCAGTACCGTCCCCGCAAGCGCCGTGATCGTCAGGAGGTCGAAAATACGCTCAGCAGCCAACGAAGCCAGTCCCGATGGATACGGGATCCCCCGTCGCATTTTGATAATATACGCTCTGACAGCGTCGCCACCCCGGGCTGGAAACACCAGATTCCCGGTCTGACTGATGAAGACTGCGCCGGTGAGGAACCCAACTCGCTCGCGGAATCCTAACTCCGCGAGAATGTCGCGGTAGCGGTATCCGCGAAGCGGCCACGACAGCAGATACAGGAGTGTCGCGACACCGATCAGCACCGGGTCTGCGCGGCCGATTTCTCGGGCAATGGCCTCTGGGTCGAGATACTGTGTCATCAGTGCTGCTGCCGCCGTCACCAACAGCACTCCGACGAAAAAACTGGTTCGCTGTGTGACTCGCGGCTGAACTGACAACTGCCACCACAGGCGGATAATCTGTGAGCCCATCCCGAAAATGTCTCTGACGAGATCGACTTTTGTGTCGCCTTTCGCCTCCCAACTGACGGGGAATTCGTCGATGTGAAAGCCTGCCCGCTGGGCGCGCACGAGAAGTTCTGTGTCCCAAAACCAGTGTTTGTCGTTAATATCGCCTTTCAATGCGTCGAACGCCTCTCGAGAGACGGCTTTGAAGCCGCACTGGTGATCGCGAAGATCCGACCGGAGTACCCCGCGGACGAGCAGATTAAATCCCTGCGACGGAAGTCCCCGTTTCCGGGGGCGGTCCGCTCGGTTACCGGGGATCCATCGCGAACCTGTCGCGACGTCGTTCTGGCCAGAGTGGACTGAATCAATCAGTGTCTCGAGATGGCGCATCTCTGTCGCCATATCCGTGTCGAAGTACACGAGTGTCTCGCCGGTCGCGGCCTCGAAGGCCCGTTGCAGTGCACCACCGCGGCCGAGTCGCTGCTCACTGTGGAAGTGTCGAATTCGGGAATCCGCATCGGCAAGTCGGCCGGCAATCTCTGCGGTGCGGTCCTCACAGCCGTCTTCGGCAATGAGTATCTCGAAGCTGTCGGGCGGCAGAAATCCGTTCAGGCTCTCAAGCGTCGTCCGGACGGTCGTCTCGATGGTGTTCTCCTCGTTGTACGCGGGGAGCACGACGGTCACCTCGACACGCTCGGACCGATCCATTACACAATTCTGGCGGGGGCAATTGTAAGTACCTTCTGAACAGGGCAGCCACTGACGGCGCCGATCCGTCCTGACTCCTGAGATTACTCAATCTTGACAGGTGTTTTCCGACTGTCAGCACACTCAAGCTAACGGCAGACACTAAACGAGGATTCCCGAGTTTAGCGCCGGTCGGTGCGTCCGAGACGGACGCGCTGCTCGTTTTGAGTTGAATAACAACCCGGCCTTATCGACACCTGATACTACACCCGAACGGGACCGTCAGGTCTCAGCCCGGACGGTCGAGACCCCAATCAGACACGGGTTTTACACCCTCGAGACCGGTAGCATGATCACACGACCAGCCCTGCCGCGTTCACAACTCAGTCGGGGCAATTTTCATCAGTTCTCGGAGGACAACCGTGGCATAAGAGCCACTCGGGAGCGCGAACTGGACTGTCGGCCCAGGGCCGTGCGCGAGATCTGTCACGAGGAGGACTGCCCGTCGCGTCCCAGTAGACGCCCAACTGTCGGGGAGAGCAAAGCTCTCGGGACTGAGACCGGCCTCCTCGAGCACGTCCCGCTCGATCTCTCCTGGGTTCCCCTCAGCGAGTTCAGTGTCGGTCCCGATCAGTGGGGCGGTGACGAACGCGCGACCGCGCCGGCAGTGTCGAGTCACGATCTCCACCCGGTCGGCCGTCACCGGCTGAAGTCGGTCAGTGTCGGGTGCGTACAGCTCTGGCGGGGCTTGATTATCGGCAAAACAGACGATATCTCCCTCAACTGGTGTCGCGAACGGGAGCCCCTGGTCAAGGCGCGCGCTGAGGATCTGGTTGAACAGAAACGACTGGGCAGCATTGACGAACAGACGCTGGAGGTTCTCTGGGACTGTCTCGAGTGCCACCCGATAGTCCGGATCGGCGGGAGAGTCGTCTGCCGCGAGCTGGTGAATCATCGACCGTTCGAACCCTAACTGCCGGGGAAGACGAGACAGGCACGCCTCCCAGTCGGGGTTTTTCGCGTCAAACTGTTCGGCGACAAACGTCCGTGCCTCCCGGCTCTCTTCTGGCTCGGTCTCGGACGGATTGGCCGCGTACGCTCGGACGGCGCCACGCCAGTCTCCCCGGAGGACCGCCAACCCGACCTCGTGTGTGACAGGCCGGTAACTCCCGAACCGCTGTTGGCCGAAGTAGTTCGGAACACCGATCTGAACCGTGTTGTCGGGGTCGACTTCTGAGCCGGCACCGTCGATGGCGACCCCGACATCAGTTGCTGGCTCGGCTTCGGCTGCGACTCCGGCTTCGGCGGTCGAGAAATCATTCTGGGGATTCTCACTGTTTTTTACGGAGTCTGCGGCACCGAAGCCCACAAACGTCCGGAGTTCCTCGATAATCGTCTCGATCCGGTCACGTGCATCCGGGAGAGTATCGCTGAACCGGATTCTGAAGGTGTTTCCGGCCAGATCACCGAAACTAAGCGGGCGTCCCAGCCGACCGATAGCCTCGATTTCGGTATCGCGAATATCCGGCAATTGGTCCGGGGTGGAGTTTCGGATCGTGAACAGTTGTGTCGTCACCGCGTGCTTGTCTTTCGTCCCAGCCCAGGAGACCCGTTCTCGGCTGATCCCGAGCGCGTCAGACAGTCGACTGGCGAAATCGTTGGTATCCCAGCCAGTCAGCGTGACTCGACACAGCAGCGCCGGATACGACCCCGGATCGGTATCGAGGGGTGCCGGATCCACTGTTTCGAGTTCGCGCACCCGAAAATCCGCCGGCTGAGCCCGGAGTTGCCCATCGGTTCCGTCGCTATCACTGACGTAGTGGTCTATCCCGACAGCTTGTTCGAGTTCGCGTGCCTCCCGCATCAGTACAGTGTGAGATCGCCCGTCACTCGGTCAATGACGGATTCCGAGGCGGGACCGACAGCGAGGGCGGTGACAATCCCGGGGTCCAACTGAGTGTGACCTGCATCGCGGATGATCGCGTGCGGGATACCCTCGCGGTCGGCCTTGTCAGCCAGTCTGAATAATTCGTCTTCGCCGCTCCCCTTGAGGACGATTTTCTTCTGGCCACTTCCCTTCCACTCTGTCTGGGTGCTCTGCCTGGTATCCTCGTAGGCGGACAGCGAGGCATGGGCGACTTGAGCCGCGAGTTTTCCCTCCCCCATCCCGAGGTCGACCCGTGCGACAATCGCCTGTTTCATACATGAATATCTGGCCGCGTGGACATAGACCTGACCATCCGGGGGTCCGAGTCGCGTCGCGGTGATCCGCGCCGCGTCAGGAGACGGTCCCTCACCTGAGTCGAGACCAATCGGGATGGCCACAGCACGACCGGGAGATTTTAGCTATGGGGCAACCGCATGTGTGGCATGATACTCTCTGATGGAGACATTCTCGACCGGCTCGAATCCGGTGATCTCGAAATCGAGCCGATAGAGGATCTCGATACACAACTCCAGCCGGCCAGTGTCGATCTCCGGCTTGGTGAGGAGTTTCTCGAGTTCCAGCGGGCGAATATCCCGTACATTCACCCCGATAGTGAGGCGGAAGCAGAAGGGTACGTTGAGGAGACGACCGTGCCGAATGGTGAGGAGTTCATTCTCCACCCCGGAGATTTCGTGCTCGGGACGACCCGAGAGCGAGTCGATATCCCGGACGATCTGGTTGCACACGTCGAGGGACGGTCGTCACTCGGGCGGCTGGCGATTGTGGTTCACGCATCACTACCGTACGATGAGGAACTGTTTTTATGGACACCAGCGGGCGGATTAGGCTTTTATGAAATCGGTGAGATTGTCGAAAACGAGCGATCGGCCCGAGCGGTGGCATTCGACCCGCAGACGATGGAGGTGAGCACGCATCGGATTACCGATCACATCACTAACCCGACGAAACGAATCTATCGTGTGAGGCTTCAGTCTGGACGGGAAGTGCACGTGACTCGGGATCACAATCTCTTCACTCTCGACGAGCAGGGTGGCGTGACCCGGGTTGCGAGTAAAGAAGCCGACGGGTCACTGGTGATGGTGCCGGAAGAATTGCCGAATTCCCCGACAGAACGACACACACTCGGCAGCGCTGATACCGAATCAACTGCGGCCGGGCTGGTGAGTGATGGCGGCGGTGCGGCTCCAGCAGACATCTCCCGGGCGACCACCGGAACAGATGTACCGCGAGAATGTCTGGAAAACACAGCAGAAACGCAGGCGAATCCGGCGGACCCGGTGACCCCGGCAGACGTTCCGCTCACGCGTGAGTTTGGCGTTGTCGTTGGGTGTTATCTCGCAGCCGGGCTCACCCACGAGGGAGTCGTTCGTATCGGCCCGACAGACGAGACAGTGCTCGATCGGGTCGGCGACTGGTTCACACAGAGCGGTGCTGAGATCGACCGGCAAGACCCAAAAGAGGGTAGCGCATATCTGACAGTCCAGTCACCGCGATGGGCCGACCGGCTGGCCGCCCTCGAGGCTCCGGTTGACCAGGTCGACGTTGAGCCAGGGATTCCAGACGAGGTGTGGGACTGGCCAGCCGAGACACTCGAGGGGCTATTAGAGGGGCTTGACGCGGCTGATACGGATTTCTCTGTCGGAGACGCACAGAGGGGAACCCAACTGCACGAGCATCTCCCCTACCTCAACGGACGGGTCAGACGGTCACGATTTGGCGATGTGTCCGCAGAAGGTGAGACGGTCACCAACCCCGCAGGAGAACCATGCGGT
>JAQCMZ010000422.1 GCA_028274825.1 Haloferacaceae archaeon | reverse complement strand
TGACGATAGAGACGACGACTGCCGGGTGAAGTGACTCGAGGGGAAGCCTCGAGACACTCACCTTCCACCGCCCGCAGACGATACCGAGTGTTCGTGCCGTGGAATGGGGAACCACACCGATTACACTGCTTCGACTCGACAAACCGAGTGTCACCGTAAGGACGGACCCGACACTCCCAACTGTGATCACTGCAGAAAACTTCGGCAGACATTACGATCGCCTCACTCCCAAAATTCTCAGCTCGTCCTCTCTATTATTATAAGCGTGCAGATAATACATGGAGATTGTTATATCTGCTTATCAATCACATGTATTCGCATCCGCTACAAATATGTCGTACAAAGCGCCGGTCTTTTCAGAATTGACCTATCAGTAATGCTATATGGGTTTAAAAGATCCACCAGACAGACTCACTAGCGGTCAGAAATTCGCTGCAGTTGCGCTCGCTGGCGCACTCATTGGCGGTGTATTATCGCCGGTAGCGTTCGGAGTCACGAGCGGATCCACAGATACAGTCGTCGTGCTCGAAATCGAGGGCCCGATCGAGAGCACTCTCGCTGACGACGTTGAGTCCGAACTTCGCGAGATAAGACAAAACGAGACAGCTCAAGCGGTCGTTCTGAAGATAAACACCCCTGGCGGGGCTGCGCCAGCGTCCGAACGGATGTATACCGCAGTACAGCGCACTGCTAAGGAGATGCCAGTCATCGCGAGTGTGCAAGGATCCAGCGCTTCCGGTGGCTATTACACAATGTTGCCAGCCGACCAGATTTATGTCCTCCCGACATCGGTGACTGGGAGCGTCGGCCTCGCGGCAGGTGCGCCAGAGGAGACGGAGCCAGTCCGGGGGCCGAGCGGTCCGGACAAACGCGGTGAAAATATCATCCAGCAGTGGGCCGTCCAACAGACGCTCGCTGATACGTTTATCAACACGGTGATGGAGCAACGCGGTGACGAACTCGAACTCGACAGAAACGAAATCGCAACGGCCAGTGTCTGGTTAGGTGTGGAAGCTGTCCAGAATGGCCTTGCAGACGAGATTGGCTCGACCGACGGTGCGGTGCGTGCGGCGGCTGAGAAAGCTGGTCTCGACGATTACCAAGTTGACACACGCGAGACGGGTCCCGACAGGTCTATTTTCCTCCTTCAGACTGACAGCGGGATTGTCGCGGTGTACGGCAACGATCCCGGATACGGCCAGGTGAAGCCTCTCGGTAACGCCTACGTCCACCAGAGTGCAATTCCACATGTCGATGAAGTCGAGCGATTCACCGACGCGGATGCGACCTCAGAGACCGGACCTACTGAGAGTGATTCAGCCGAGGAACAACAACGGGAGGATAACCCGGCGCTGAGTAGTTCGCTGGTAACGGGGGTGGTGAGCGGATGAGACCCGTCGGATACGGACTGACGTTCCTCATCTCGCTCAGTCTCGTTCTCGGTGGGGTGGCCGCATACGGCGCGTTTGCCGACACGGGAGTAGACACACCACCGAAGATCGAAAACGAGCAGTACACTGACGAAACCCTGGTAAACGATCGGGCACCCGGAGAATCGAACGTCCAGATGAGCGTGAACGCCAGATCACAGACAATCGTGATCGACCCCGGTGTCGATCCACAGTCGACACCAACGAATCCGCTCTTACTGTTGTTTGGGGGGGGCGGCCCGGAAACGGCTGACCGGGATATTCGGCCGCTGGTGAACACTCTGATCGACAATGGTCACGAGGTCCGGGTACATCTCACCCCTGAGGATCAACGACAGCGAACGACACGTCCGGGGCCCAGTGGTGAACCCACCGAACTCGGGACGGAACTGGCGGATGCTGACGCATTTGTGACGTTCGGGACAGACTACACTGACGCAGAGCTGAAAAACATCGAGACGTTCACCGACCGAAACGGTCGTGTTGTCTACGCAACTGATCCCGGCGATGAGTTCGACCAGCCGGGGGCTGCTGATCTCGAGTCACGGTTGGGTGTCACGCGGGATCCAGGATACGTGTACAACCTCGTCGAGAATGACAACAATTACCAGCGTCTCTTCGCCCAGCCAGCCGATGACTCCCAACTGACGACGGGTGTTGAGCGAGTCGTGTTCCCGACCGTATCGCCAGTGGGCGCAGCTGACGGCGGCCCCGCGTTCGTCCCCACCGAGAATGCTCGACTATCCACCTCGCGAGCAGAGACGAATGCGGGTGTTGTTGCCCAGAACGGGAACGTCGTGATCGTCGGAGACACTGACTTTTTCACCCCTGAAAACGCACAACGTGCCGATAACGACGTTTTCATCGGTAATATCGCCGACTTCCTGGTCTCGACAGAGCAAAATCAGCAAAGCCCGCCTCCCGAACGCTCTACAGGTGAATCTGAGCAGTCAGACCCGCAGCAATCGCCTGCATCCTAGCGGTATCGAGAGTAGTTAGCCACCTCTTTCACCGGGCGGGAGCCGAAGCCGAACGAATCGGGAAGACAAACACAGAGACAGAGAACACTCGCGCGGGCGTTTTCTAATCTCTCATACGCAGGATGGTGATTTTACAGAGACGCTCCAAACACCTGTGACAGACTGTATTCATGAGGGTGGCTTCGAGACATACAGGGCGGCAGAGCCGGAGGCTATTGTCACGGTTAGACTGAGTGAGTCACTCCGACCACCCACGGGAGCTGGAGTCATGGACCGGCCCCGATTCAGCAAGAGTCTGTGTGTGGACGGTCCGTCGCCGACGCAGAATACTCTTCACAGAGCGACCGGCCGAGCTGTGAGCGAGTCGGGCAAGAGAGTCACAGCAGGACCAGCACGGATACTAACGGCTTGGGCCGTGAGAGGAAGTCACGGAAGCAACCCCTCTTCAGCGGCGATCAACAGCGCAGCAACGGTAGCATCGTTGGTTGGGGTTTCTCGAGCTGTCGTGAGCGCCTCATCCACAGGAACTGCTCGAGGTGTGAGATACTCGTTGTCGTCGAGGGACTGGCCGACTGGGTCGAGCCCCTCCGCGAACACGTATCCGCGCTTGTGTCGGAGTAAGCCAGTCGAGCACCACACTTCCTGGAGTAGGCTCGTCGCCGCCGGGTCAAACCCGGTCTCCTCTTGGAGTTCGCGTTTTGCGGCGGCAGTGAACGACTCACCAGCTTCAACGACCCCTGCTGGCAGTTCCATCTGTGTCTCTCGAATTGTGGGGCGGTACTGTTCGACGAACAGAACCTCTCCGTCGGCGATTGCAATCACGACTGTCGCGGCCGCGAGTTCAACCCAGTAGTAGCGTTTTCGACTCCCGTCTGGCTGTTCGACGAGGTCGTACCCCCCCACGTACCACGGTGTCTCGTGTTCGATTCTCGCGTCTATCACCGACCACTCTGGGTCGTCCGGGATATCGTGGCGCCGTCCGTCATCGAACCGGGGATGATTTTCGAGTTGCCGACCGCCCGAATTGCAACCCGTCTCCGGGCTCTCGTCTTCGCTCATGACCGTTGTTGGACAACCTCGACGTAATAGCGTTCCCCCTCGTAGAGGATCCGAACGCCGTCGGCTTGAACGGCGGCTGGCTCTCGTCGCTCGAGTGCGTCGACCTCGTCGAATGGTGTATGGGTGAACTGCTCTTTGACCCCGTACGAACCGGTCTGGTAGGACATCGACCGGCGGTCCGGCGCGGTAAGTGCTGAGATTAAGAACGGATACCGCCGCTCGGAAACAGCAGACACGTCAACCGCCGGGCGATCAGCATCGACAGGCTCGACGGTCAAGTGGTACGGATTTCCGCTGCCGAGATATCCTGGCAGCGCACCCAGCGATAATAACCCGACACTAACGAGTCCAATGATGAGCAGTATGTTCCGAGTCAGGGTGCGCATATACTGGGCCACGACGTGACAGCGCATACCGATTTCGACTGTAACTCACGATACTTTCAATACATGGTCGACACATGGGTTGACCTTCCCATACTGAGCTATTACTCACAAGCGGAGCAGGGGAAGCCACTCGGGATGTGAGCCGAACAATCCAGAGAGGATGTCATTACGTCGACTACGCTCAGAGGGATCGAGATGCTGTCGAAGGCCGACTAGGGATCTACCGGGTGCTGAAGCGACCGCTTCAGATCGATAACTCTGGCCCGCTCTTCCGGGAGTAACTGCGGATGACCACTAACGCTCACGATCAAGTCCTCGCCATGGTCGATTGTGGCCACGTAGAGACTGATATCGACCTCTTGTTCTTGAAGTGTGGTCGTCGTGAGAAATTCCGACACTGTCGTCTCCTGCTCAAGAATCGGTTCCTGGAATTCGTCTTCGAATTCAGCGTTCTCGAGGGAGCCATATTGCCCGCCCAGCTCCGAGCCAAACTGGGTGAGTAACTCTGTGTGTGAGAGATCCGATATCGGATTGAACGTTCGACCTGCAACACTCACCGTCGGGAGCGAGGCGACAGCGAACAATCCTCCTTCGAGTTCAATGCCACCGAGTTCAACCGATCGCTGATACGTGCGCGTCGGACTGTTCGCGGTCACCGTCCGACTCTGGCCCGCAAATTCGACCGTTTCTTTCATCGATAGCTCGTCAGATTCCGCGAGTGTGTAGCCTGTTTCAGATAGCGTCTCAGCGGCCGGTTCGGCCAGATCAGCGGTAACCTCAATCCCATCCCCGAACACAACATCCAAACATCCGGCTGTCGTATATGCAGTCACTCCTGCAGCGACACTCCCGAGCGCGGTTCGTCGGTTCATACCAGTTTGGAAACAATGACTCTGTGATATAGCCTTTCTGACGGTGATTTCTTGAGCGCCGTGTCGGTCGAGTACCCGCGGATACACCATACCGCCGGGAAACACTCAGGCTCCGGTGGCTGACTGTCGGGGATCAGTCTCTCGGCGTCCGTCCGGTACTGCCGAAATCACCACCCGCTCGTCGTGCTCGAGTCGGGCCCGAGTCGGCCCTCCAAGAGTTATACACGCCGGAGTACTGAAATACGGTATGAACCGACGGGACGGTCCAATCACAGTGCCGGCAGCACCCACAGCCGGTACGATCGGCTGTTCTGGTGAGGGACAGCGATTTCAGACAGGAGAGACACCCAGTTGTGGCGAGACTGCCGTGTTAGCTTGCCGTCGCGAGGGGGTGACCGGGAGATCAGATGACAGCTCCGTCTCGCATAGGGTGGCTCGCAAAGTCGCCGATTCTTCAGCAATCGAACGAGACCCGACAGAACCCTACGGTAGGCTCGAGTCCGCTCATATCGCATCTGGACGGTCAGCAGCCGGAGCCTCACCAGCCCGACAGCAATTCAACCCGGCGGTGGCCCGCCAGTGCGCCAGCGCCATCTCCAGAGGACCCAAGTTACTGGTTACTCCCGCCAAACAGGCCGGAAGACTCGATTCACTGAAAACGCCAGTCCGGTTCAGGAACTGCAATCTGGGGCGCATCCG
>JAQCMZ010000420.1 GCA_028274825.1 Haloferacaceae archaeon | reverse complement strand
GGACTCTGGTGAGCAGCCAGAAATCGCCGATTTCTGGCGACAAACACAACACGGGGAGTCCGAACACAGCCG
Source organism: Haloferacaceae archaeon (assembly GCA_028274825.1). GTDB lineage: Archaea > Halobacteriota > Halobacteria > Halobacteriales > Haloferacaceae > J07HR59. The sequence goes on along the minus strand of JAQCMZ010000420.1, from coordinate 4,989 downwards.
AGGAGAGGAGTCCCGGGGTGGCCACTTCCAACAGTCCCTCCCACCCCCCCCAGATCACGAGCATCCCGACGGATTCTCACCGACTGGATGCTCGGTGAGACTGTCACCCTGCAATCTCCACCACTCAGGATTCGGCCGCGGTTACGCGGAGGAGGATGTCAATTGTGCGATCGTCTACAGTACTCGCAAAGTCGGGAATGCGCGCTGGACATGAGTCAGCGACTACAATGCACTCTTCGTCGTAACCCTGCTAGCCCTTGGGGCTGCGGTCTAGTTGATTGCGCTACTTGCCATCTCAAGAACGTTCCGGACGACAGTCTCGAGAAACCTGCCATTCGACGTACCACTAATACGAAACTGATGGGTAGCGCGGTCCAGGGAGGAATTAAGATATCGGATGGTCGATTTGATATCTTATATATCTGATTCGCAGGATACTCATTTCGTCAGTAGAATCTTCCTGACACACTAGCTGCCGTTCTTACCGGGATCGTGATATCGAGACGTGGGAGCAGTAATGGCCCCCCTGACGGCGGGTAGCTCTGTCAGCTAATGAAGCTCGGTTTCCCCCTCACCTACTATCATCTCATGATCTGGCGGGAATCGTCCGTCGACGAGTAGCCGAGCCCAGTCGGTCTCGATTTTAAACCGAGTGCTATCCTCGTGGGTGAGGTAGTCGCTGTGACCGTACTTTGTCACGTATTTACTCACTACAGATTCTTCTTCGGCTCCGTCCAGTTCTGTCGCTATTCCTTCGAGTTGGAGATTCCCGCCGTTCCCGTCCACGACGACTGCGACACGCGGATTCGCACTCATATTCTCATATTTTCGATATGTGGTCGAAGAATTGAGATAGATATTGAATCGATCATCTGCCACGAACCGAACGGTCGCTGCCTCAGGGACACCATCCGGAGATGCCGTTGCGAGCGTACATGTGTCTGTGTCGTGGAGAAGCGACAGTGCTCGGGTTCCGGTGGTCTGGCCGTCTCGCGGATCTGAATTCGCCATATTACTAGTATGTGTGTACGAGTGAAAATACATCGCGTAGTCCGAATCCGTCGGAGTCGAGTCAGACGGAGCCCCGAGCATGCGAGGTGATTACAGACCCAACTCAAATCACGGCGATGGCAGTCTTCTGGGTGTCAGTCGTCAGCGATTGATTCGGACTGGCCGTCGTCGCTCTCACCCGTCACGTAGTGACAGCCGACGGATCGGCTATTTTCGGCGGCTTGTCGGGTGATGAGAAGCGCGACAATCGTCGCCGACCGGAGTTCATACAGCGGACGTGAAGTTCGCGTCCGAGAGTATGCGTCAACTTCACCTTTCAATCGTCTGAGCGCGGACATGGCCTTCCCGAGATCGTCGGCGTTTCGCTCGAGCCCGACGTGTTCGTCCATGACGCGGCAAAGACGGCGGAACTTCTCACGGGCGAAGTTTTCCGGAAGCGCCGGATCAGTTTGCGTCAGCTCGGGTGCTTCGATGATCTGTGTGTCTCGCCCTGCAGCATCAGCACCGGCCCGGAGCCCCCAGACGAGACCCTCTAACAGTGAGGTCGAGGCAAGCCGGTTTGCACCATGGACACCCGTGCGAGCACACTCACCGACGGCGTACAATCGATCGAGCGATGTCCGCCCGCGGCCATCGACGGTCACGCCGCCACACAGGAAGTGTTCGGCCGGCCCCACAGGGATACCCTCTCGCCAGTCGATGCCGTGTTCCTCGCATTTCTGGACGAGATCCGGGAACTCATCGGCGAAAGCCAACGGCGAGACATCTAGTATTACGTTACCGGTCACGTCGCGTTCAGTCTGCACGGCTCGAGCGACCACATCACGCGGCGCGAGTTCAGCCGCCTGGTGATATTCAGTCATGAACCGCCGGCCGTCGCCGTTCCGCAGCACCGCACCCTCGCCACGAACTGCCTCGCTGACGAGAAACGTTGCACCGTCGACCGTACAAACGGTCGGGTGAAACTGGACGTACTCCATTTCAGTCACGTCAGCCCCAGCCAGAGCGGCCATCGCGATTCCATCGCCGGTAGAGCCGTCAGGGTTGGTCGAGTTCGGGTACAGATCACCGATACCACCCGTCGCGAGCACGACACTCCCGGCATAACACGGTTCGAATTCGCCGTCTTGTTCGAGGACAGCACCGTGGACCCGTCCCTCGTGACGGATTAGCTCCAGCGCTGCGGTGTCGTCACGGAGGTCGACCGCGTCGTGGCCAGCAATGTAATTCAGGTACGGAATGTGAATGTGTTTGCCCGTCGAGGCGTCGATATGGAGAATACGGTCCTCTGAGTGAGCCGCTTCCCGCGTGAGATCGAATCCACTCTCGCCGGGATCACCTAGGTTGTGAGATTGTCCAGCCATCACCTCACCATGACCGTCGAAGTCTACCTCTAGCGTCTCGAGGAGAACATCTTCGACGGCAGCGTTAGCGTCCTCGACGAGCACATCGATTGCAGCCGGATCTGCCGTCTCACTGGATGCTGTCTGGATATCATGTCTAAACTGGTCGGGGTCATCGCGAGATACGGCGATACCGCCCTGTGCCCACCACGATGAGGCACCCTTCGGCTGTGTTGCCTTCGTTGCGAGCGTCACCTCAGCGCCTTCTCGGGCTGCCGCGAGCGCGGCTGAAAGCCCCGCGATACCGGATCCGATCACGAGAACGTCTGTTTGTGTGTAATCTGGCATGTTAGATCTCGAGCATTCGATCAATCGCAACGCGTGCGAGTTGCTTTTCTTCTGGTGCAACTTCGATGACGTTGCGTTCGCGCCCCTCGACTAACTCTTCGAGCACCCATGTCAGGTAATTTGGATCGATCTGCCGCATAGCATCACAGTCCATACAGGCGTCGCCACACAGCGGGAGTACCTCGACATCGGGATTCCAGCGGGCAAGGTGGTTCGCGAGGTGGACTTCTGTCCCGATCGCCCACGTGTCGCCGGGGTCAGCCGCCTCTACCGTGTCGATAATTGTCGATGTGGAGCCGACGATATCGGCGGCCTCGACGACCTCGCGGCGACACTCTGGGTGCACCACGACACCGGCATCGGGCCGTTCCTGCCGGAGCCGCTCGATATGGCTCTTCTGGAAGCGTTCGTGAACCTGGCAGTACCCGTCCCAGAGAATGATATCATTGGCCGCGGCGTCTGCGGGTGCCGTCCCCTGGGGATCCCACGGGTCCCAGGTGACGATTTCGTCTTGCATACCAAGCCGGTGAGCGGTGTTTTCCCCGAGGTGTTTGTCTGGGAGAAACAGCACTTTGTCACCCTTCTCGAAGGCGTATTCGAACGCTTTGTGTGCGTTCGATGAGGTGCACACCAACCCGCCCTGCTCGGCACAGAACGCCTTCAGATCGGCGTAGCTGTTCATATAGGTGATTGGAATGATCCGTTCGTCGGTTGCGCCCGTAATCTCAGCCCAGGCGGTGTCGACCTGGAGTGCCTCGGCCATACCCGCCATCGGACACGAGGCCTCCATACTCGGAAGAATCACCGACTGGTCGTCGTCGGTGATGATATCGGCAGACTCAGCCATGAACGTCACTCCGCCGAAGACGACGTAATCGGCGTCTGCGGCGGCAGCCTCCTTACTCAACTGGTATGAGTCGCCGATGAAGTCGGCGTGATCGACAATCTCTTTCCGCTGATAATTGTGCCCGAGAATCACAATATCGTCACTTAACTCAGCGAGAGCAGCCTCTATCCGCTCGGTCCGCTCATCGAGGCCGAGATCTCGATAATTCGCTGGGAGTTGCTCCAGATTGTCGTATTTGAACAAACTTAACTCCGCATCGAACTGCGTTGTTTCCATTTCTGCCATAAGAATCGTATATTGACTCTAAATATCGTAATGAGTTCCACTGTGAAGTATATTTCTCTTCAAAGCAGAATTTTGAAATCCTCTGGTCGATTTCCCGAGTGGACATTCCCCTCGCCCCGAACGGCGGGGTTCACGTCTCAGTAGGCAGTTCACTCCCTGATCAGACTGAGTGTCGCGGGTTCGAGTTCAATAACGAAACGTGATGATGACGTTCGCTGAGCAGATGAGAAAGCAATCTGACGCTACCCGAAATATTCACGTCTCAACGCATGTATTCAACACCAATGGTTAGATACAACACTGCAACTGAACCCCATTTGGAGGGCTGGCTGAGACATTCAGGCAATTGTCATCACTGCGTCGTTTCCAAACCGTGGCGTGGAGCCGGGGTGAAAGCCGACAACAGCCCAGAAGCGATAGAGGCGGATCCTGATGCATAGTTCCCCCGGGGACTCATCGAGAACGGCCTCGATTGTCCGAACGCTCTGTGAGGCGGACAGACGAGATGTTGTCTTTCGGTTTGATGGGCCAATTAGTGTCCCGACCGGAAAATACGACGGGAGATCCTATCATACGGATTCACTTCCGAAGGCGACATTGAACGTGACGATAGAGCACGCTTCAATTGAGGACACGGGTATGACTCTAATGTGTTTTGCAGAAGTCGACAGAGAAGAAGTTGATCGTGTCGGAATCGATGCCTCTGTCGTGTACACAGAACCGGTAGATGATCCACCAGAGCGGTGTATGGTAGATGTTCACGCGTCAAGAGACTGGTCGGATGAAGCGTCTGATGTCTCGATGGAAGAGGCCGAACGAGCAATCGAGGATGGGCGAGTGGAGGAAGCCCTTCCGTCATGGGACGGGCTTCCAACAGTTACAGTCGATGTCGAACGCACGGACGAATGTCTCAAACGCTCGTACGAGTCAGATTTCCACGTCCAATACAGTTCTCCGACTCACGAGATGGGTACTCTCATCGACGTCCGCATCGACTGATCTAGCAGTGTGTCGCGGTCAGACCCGATTGCCGTCCGGTCGTGCGTCTCACGGGGAGACAGCGTACTCACCGGCGAATCAGACCGGCCGATATGGCCGCTGGACCCGCTGGTAGTATCCCACCTCTGTGAAGTGGTAAACCCGCTCTCGCTCTCG
>JAQCMZ010000414.1 GCA_028274825.1 Haloferacaceae archaeon | reverse complement strand
GACATGCAGAGCTGTCTACCGCCAGTAACGTGTCCGAACTGGCAGTGCTACGCCACAGGAACCAATCCCGGAAAGCTTGGAGTGTTTTGGTGGGAAGCTGTTGACCGAGACACACGGACGATCGAGAACCGGAGTTCGGCTGTCGACTTCGACGGCACACACTACTGGCGGCTGCTTGAAGGCAATACTGCGGTTGTAAACCTCCCCACCTCGTACCCACCGCTGAAGATCGACGGCGTTCACGTCGCTGGTGGACCGGGGGCCGAACAGGCTGGGTACACGCATCCCGAATCGCTGGAGGAAGAGCTGAAAGAGCGATACGACTACGCGGTTCATCCCGAGAAAATGTCGCTGTTGTCCGGTGACAACCCTGACAACGAGTGTGTCCCCGAAATATATGACCTGATTGACATGCGATTCGACGTATTGGAGGGTCAGCTCGAGAGCGGTGAGTATGAGCTCGTCCACGTGACGGTATTCTACTTGAACGTGCTCCAGCACTTCTACTGGGACATGGATGTCGTGAAGCGTGCGTGGGAGCGGATCGACGAGCGTGTCGGTCAATTGCTGGAGATTGAGGAGTTGGAGAACTTATTTGTGATGTCCGATCACGGATCAAACGAGATCGAGACGACGCTTCGCATCAATACCTGGCTCGAACAGCACGGCTACCTCCAGACCGAATCAAGCATCAGCGACTTTCTTCACAGAGCGGGCATCACGCAGGAGTGCGTTCGTCCGACTCTGGCGGAACTAGGTGTGGAGTGGTGGGTGCGACGGCTTCTTCCGGAGCGCGTACAGATGCTCCTCCCCGGCAAGGAGGGCTCGGTGGACAGGAGCGGGAAAGCCGATGTGATCGACTGGGAAAACTCCCAAGTAGTCGCCAGCGGTCAGGGACCGATGTACGTACTCGCGGACCATCCACAGAAACGTGAGCGCATCGCCGACGAACTAGTCAATGACTTGGAGGGAATCACGGATCCAGACGGAAATCCGGTGTTCGATCAAGTGCTCCGTGGGGAGGACGTATACAGTGGTCCGTACGCCGATCGAGGCCCGGACATCGTCCTTGACCAGGCTGCCGGCGTTCACATCGAGGGGAAGATCGGTCATAACGACACCTTCGGATCCCCAAGCAAATGGTACGGCGAAAATAAGGATATGGGTATGTTTATTGCTTATGGCCCGGAAATTAATACGACCGAATCGCTCACCGACATGCATATTCTCGACATCGCACCGACGCTGCTGCACCTGCACGGTGAGGGCGTGCCCGACCGGATGGACGGCGAAGTCAAGCAGGACCTGTTTGCTGCGGAGTCAGAGCCTGCGAACCGAGAGGTGATTCAGGTCGACACCACTGATGTTGACGATACAGGGTCAGGAGCCGTTGAAACTGATGTGACCGACCGGCTCGAAGACCTCGGGTACATGGAGTAGCTATGGACGACGATACGGGCGTGTTCACGATCTCGCTGGACACGGAACTCGCGTGGGGGACCTTCGACAAAGGCAACGTCGAACGCTATGAGAAAGCGTATCGAAACACGCCCGAAGTGATCGACCAGTTGTGTGATCTTTTTGACGAGTACGAGATCCCGGCGACATGGGCTGTCGTCTCGCATTTACTTGAAGACTGCGGCGGGAATCATCCTGATCGAACGTCACCGGATTTCGAGTGGGTTGACGACTGGTTCGGCGAACTGCCATGTGCGAGCGGAATGGACGAGGAGCTGTGGTACGCGCCGTGGTTGCTCAACCGGATTCAGGACTGTGGGACAGAGCAGGAGATCGGGCTGCACGGTTCGACGCACATGCAACTCGGCGCCGATGGCTGCTCGTGGCGGCACGCCGAGGAAGAGATCGGCGTTGCTGTCGAGACGCTTCGATCCCACGGCATCGAGCCAAAGAGCTTCGTGTTCCCCCGGAACGATATCGGGCACTTGGATGTGCTTCAAGAGCACGGCATTGAGGCGTATCGCGGAGTTGACGCGCGCTGGTACGAGCGTGCATCAGTCCCAGATGTGCTGAAGCCGTCGCTACGGTTCGCCGATGAGGCAGCGCGCCTAAAGCCGTCCGTCGTCGAACCTGTGGAACGTGGCGATATCGTGGAGGTTCCCGGATCACAGGTATTTCGCCCTTCCCACAATGGGTGGAAGTATACGCTCGGTGGGAGTAGTGTTGCACGAGCGAGGAAGGGGTTAGAATGTGCCGCGCGGGTGGGTGGGGTGTTTCATTTGTGGCTCCATCCATTTAATCTGGGGCATGAGCTGGAGAAGGATTTGACGCGGTTCGAAGATCTACTTAGGGTTGTTAAGCAGTTCGTCGAACGGCGGGATATCGAGTGTCGGTCGATGAATGATCTAATTCACTGTAGCCGAGAGTATGGAGACGCTGCTTAATTCCCTCGTCGTCGAAATCTGGCACGTCGACTCCTTCGGACGTTGCCTCGATCCGCTCAGAGTGCTCGTCCAGTTGTTCCTGGGACCGTTCTGCTGTTCCGAGTGCTGCTCTGAGACGTCGTCGGTTTCCTCAGGATCGGCGGACAGATCGTAGATGCACTCGCCGTAACTCTTGCCGTCGTAGAAGTAGATATAATGATCCGCTCGGAATCTAGGTGCAAGCATATGTAGCTTTTCCCGTGAATCTCTCTGTAACAACGAGATCATAGCTTGGATCGTCACCGCTGATTACTGGAAAAAGGGGTTTAGCTTCCAGGTAATTGGTCACGGTCTCCGAAAGACCAGCGTCCGCGAGGTTGAGGAATGTCGGAAAAATGTTGATAGTGCAAACGGTCATGTCCACGGTCGTCGGTTGGTCGATTTCTACTGAGTCGGAAAACCTGGTCAGGAGGGGTATTCTCGTGAATTCGTCGTACGGGAAGTTCTTGTGCCCGTACAGACCATGCTGAGCTCGTCGCTGTAATCGACGACGACAGTATCTTCTAGCTCGCCTCGTCCCTCGAGACCGCCAAGAAAATTCTTGATATACCAATTGAGGTACTCGACTTCGTTGCAGTGGTTTGTCCGGAACTCAACGTTCTCTTCTGTGGTGCTCTCCTCAGGCGTACTCACGGCGACCTTCCGTCATAGACACCTGGCGTGGA
>JAQCMZ010000413.1 GCA_028274825.1 Haloferacaceae archaeon | reverse complement strand
ATCTTATAGGATAAAAACCCGGTGGGCAAATTATCAGTGTTCACAGTCGCAACCCACCTTGACACGGTTGAAGCGGCCACAATGATCATGTGTTGATAAATCCGGTGGTTGGTAGTTCACAGCAGCCACCGAGTTGCTCTGACAGGTAGTCCCAGTGGTATTCAGACCAAGAAACAGCGCTCAGACACCTGCTCAATCGTGATGCCTTCCATCTTGACGTGGTATGTGATCAAGTCGGTGAAGCGATCGAACGCCCACGAATGGATATCGGGGTTACCATGCTTACCCCAGTTCTTCGACTCATCGGTCTCGTCGTCCTCACGGATGCTAGAGAGATCACCGATCACGATTGTCTCAACGCCTTCCTCAGCACACCGTTTTGTGATGTGTTTCAAGAGTGTGTGGGAGTAGTGTGTGCGACGCTCCGACTTCTTCTGGTTCAGCCGCGTAGCCTGTTCAGAGTTCGAACTGTCGCGCAGTTCAACGGATACAGCTCGCTGTGGCCGTTTTCGTGGGCGAGTGCGGCGAAGTTGTTGATCCCGAGGTCGATGCTGATGGTCTGGTCGTCTGGTGACTCAGTCCGTCTCTGTCCACTCTCTCCACAGCGAGGAGCCCCAGTCGGTCGAGGCCAATCCTCGCAGACAATACCCGACAGCCGAGTAGTATCAATAATGATAACTTGGACAAGGATATCAAGTGTGTTGATTGGTCTCAAATTATTACAGACGCCTCAAAAATGAGTCAAAATAGTAGAAAAAAGCTGTTGAAATTGGCTGATGAACGCCTATTTCAAAGAATCTGGCGGCAAACTTGTTACATGGAGATGGTTGCGTAATGGTTCAATTAGTGTACTTTTCAGCGGCCGCAATGTGTATTCTCGGGGCGATTACCGCTGTCTCGTACCGGTCAGGGCGACGGCTCGATGACGCTGTCCGCCGATACGGAGCAGCGACGACGCTTTCGGCGGCAGGGATGTTTCTCGCGTACGTCGGCATGACGACGATTCAGTTCTTTTTCGAACAGACCGGGCTGCCACTATTGCTGATGGAGCTCTCGCGGTTCATCGGGTACACTCTCATGTGGGCAGGAATCGTCTACGTCGCTGCGGCGATCTCGGGGGCCGAGCGGCGGCTTTCAGTGGCGCTTTTCGTGGCTGTGACGGGCCAGCTGTGGATGACGTTTCTCGCCTGGAAGACTGCGTTCGTCCCGCAGCAAGTCGTACTGATCAGCCCATTGTTTCTGTTGGGCGGGGGGTACTTACTGTACGGCCCGGTGACGGCGGCAGCAAGCAACCAGTCGGAGCGCCGACTGACTGTGTTGAACAAACTCAAACATATCATGTTTCTTGGGTGGTTCGGTCAGGTTGCGACGGTCGTCGTCCATCCGAGTACACTCGGACTAACCACGGTGTTCACCGATTGGGTCACGATCATGTACGTCGAGCTTCTCATGCTCGGTGCCTTCGTCGGTGTCGTGTACAGCAACACGGTCGTATTCAACCACATAACAGGTGGGGTCGCGGCTGAGGACACCGATCCTAACGGCACGAGTCAAGCGAACGACCGTTCGAGTGCACAAGCGGGGGCACAGTGATGAGCACCGACACCTCTCCAATGGCACGGTTCCGACAGAGTTACAGCGCACAGGTGGGCATGGTCGTCGGGTTCGCGTTGATCACGACCCTCGCGTTCATGGGCGGATTCACGCTCTACCTCCTCGCCGCCCCACCCGATGCGGTGATGGACCGAGCAATCGGAATTCTCGTCGCGCTGGCGATCGTCTTCATCGTCAATCTCGGCGTCGTCGGCGCCGTGCTGGGTGGGAACGTTGCGACGGCGCTGAATAAACTCAGTAGTCGTGCCGAGCGGATCGGCGACGGTGAGTTCAACATCAGCCTCGCGACAGACCGCAACGACGAAATTGGAGATCTGTACGAAGCGATCGACGAAATGCGGACAGACATCCAGTCTCAACTGTCCGAGATAGAGCGGGCAAAGGCCGAAGTCGAGTCGACGAAACAGGAGGCCACGGAGTTTAGTGAACACCTCCAGTCGGAAGCGCTCGAGTTCAGTAGGGTCATGGGTGCTGCCGCGGAAGGCGATCTCGATCAGCGGTACGACCCGCCCGGGCGGAGCGACGCAATGGTCGAAATCGCGACGGCGTTCAACGAGATGATCGGAGAGTTAGAGAGCGCGAGGCGTGAGCGGCGTCGGTTGATGAGCGAAGTCGAGACCGACGTTGAAGCGCCTGTATCCGAACTCTCACAGTCCGCGCGAGACGTCGCAGATCAGGCGGCTAGCCTGAACACGATCGTCAGCGAGCAGCAATCAGCAATGGAGCAGACGTCGGGAGAAGTCGCAGAACTCAGTGCCACGGTCGAAGAGGTGGCATCGACGACGACAGAAGTCACACGAACCAGTGAGTTGGCCGAGGAACGAGCCAAACGTGGTCGAGAGTCGGCGTCGGAAGCGCTTGAGGTGATGGAGGCAATTGAAACCGCAGTGGTAGACGCCTCCTCAAAAATGAACCGTGTTGAGGAAGGAGTCGAGCAGGTTAACGAGGTAACGGATCTCATCAACGACATCGCGGAGCAGACGAGAATCCTCGCACTCAACGCGAGTATCGAGGCTGCCAGAGCTGATGGTAGCGGCACAAGTGGAGACGGTTTCGCCGTCGTCGCTGATGAGGTCAAGTCGCTGGCTGTCGAATCGAAAGAGAGTGCGAATGAGATCGAAGAGCTGGTCAACGATGTTCAGACGGAGACCGCCGATGCGGCCGAAGGACTGCGGACGGCGATGACGCGGGTCGATACCGGGATGGACGCCGTCGAACAAACCGAATCGGATCTTGATGAGATTGTCTCGGCAGTCCAAGAGACCAGTCACAATTTCGAAGAGGTGTCTGACACGACTGATACGCAGGCGAAGACAGCAGAGCAGATCGCCAGTTCGATCACTGATCTGGTCGCCGAACTAGAGACGATGGCGAGCGGAATCGACGAAATGGCGCTCGCAACGCAGTCTCAGACCAAACAAGTCGACACGATTGAGACCGCGACAGAGCAGTTAACGAGCGATATCTCCACCACGGACAAGACGAACCCGTCGCACCACTCGTCCCCCAGTTTAGCGGGGGACGGCGGATCCGATCTCGTCCCAGAAGAGTAGCCATCGTTCAAACTCATTTTATCGCCCTGTCAGTGGATGTCGGACGCTCGTCGCTGGGGGCGTGGAACGATCTGTTTCGACCGCCATGCGCGAGCGGTTGTCATCAATGCGTCCGATGTCGCTCGGCGTGTCAGTTCTAGCGGTAGCGCGCCCGCTCGCTGGCCAACCGGCAGTCGCGGTCCGTTCCGCCCTCGCCGTGTAGGTACCACTGGTGTGATATTTTTGTACGATGAACCGATTTGACGGCTGGCTTTCACCGAACGACTGCCCGGGTGCCGGAGGTAAAACCGGTGAATCGCCTCGGGGTCAAGCCCCGAGGCTTCCCGCTTCCATGACGTGACTTGTAGACACAGACTCGAAGTGAGTCGTATCCATAGCGGTCACAGTCTCCACGGGCGTGTCTTCGGGCCATCCC
>JAQCMZ010000412.1 GCA_028274825.1 Haloferacaceae archaeon | reverse complement strand
AATCACCAATCAGATTCACATCAACACGCCGACATGACTAAATCAATGGTAGAAATCGATCAAACCACACTCCGAACGCTCCAGACAACCTGCTTGCTTCTGATATTGCTCGTCAGCATCTCTCAAATACTGCTTGGGACCCCTCTCTTCAGGGCTGTCAGTCAGGGCCTACTCTGGGGCGTCGTCTCGTTTATGATGGTGGCTATAAGCATGTTCGTGTATTGGGGAATTGGCGAGGGGGTGACGCTTGATTTGAGTGACTGGTCGACTGACCACGAGAGGCGGTATTCACTAGTTCAGACCCGCATCTATGCCGATTCATTCAGATGGAAAAATGGGCTCCCACGTCATTCCGATCGTGAGGTGACCGTCGATCACAGTACTCTGATCGACAAAACAGGCTCATCAGCGGTGTATTATCTGTAAAATCTATCCGGTTTGAGCACTGAAACACGCAATTTGCCGGAGCCGCTCAGGAACCAACAACAGGATCCGGCTAGAATGACTGTTGATTTCGGTCTGTATGGGTCGTCCCCCGGTCATCGTAATTTGCTCTTCCGACACTCCCCTGTGGGGCGAGAGACATCAGGGTGTTGTATAGGTCATCACTCGAATTAAACGTGTCAGGTGGATCATCGAGGAGATCAAGCATCTCTCCGAGCGTTGTCTCGGAGCCGTCTTGCAGCTCGATTTTCACATTCTCACACCTCGTTTCGATATCCTCGATACTGGCTGGGTACTCGCAATCACACAACTCGTTTAACGCTCGTGTGAGTTCCATCATGTATCATGATAGAGTACAGACATATAACTCTTTGTCGGGTAAAACTACTATTTTATCCGGGAATATCTATTGCAGTATCATTTCATCATGCTATATGATCAAAAACCATCCAATTGTGATATCACACCGGCACAATTGATCTAACAGATGCCGATACGGCGACAGTTACCGAGAATTGAAGAGAGCCCCGTGGTCACGCGGGGAGGTGGTCAATCTCGTCGCCTCTCCGTGATGCACTGGACTAATGGCGTCCAGAGTGTCAGTTTTGCAAAGCCAATTGACCTCGGCGTGACCACGATCAGTAACGCGCAGTTAGCTATCGATACCAAACCAGAGGCGCTTCTGATCCTGATCTCGCTCACTGAGGTCGTGGTCACTATCGTCGGAGTTCACTTGCTCAACTTCATACCGCGAGTGTCCGCCGGTCTCACCGAGTCAGCACTGGGGTTCAAACTGAACAGCCAACGAGAGCAGAACTCTGAATCGCAGTCACTCATTCGCCCATGTTCGCAGCCGACCCAATCTCACATTCGTATCCCGCCACAGAACCCCGCAGGCGTGGCTGAGAGGCGGATATCGTCACCTACACCCCCGTAGAGAACGAAGTATGATCACCGACGCGCGCTGGCCGTGCGACAATGACGTGAGATATTTTCACCAAGACAGAGCCGCCTTTCAGCCAGTCGCGAAACAGAAGCCAATCTCAGTCATGACAATTCAACCTCCATCTCCACGACAATCTGACGCAGCCGAACTCCATCCTGGCATGGTCTTCGAGGACCAGCGTCACGCAGGCGAGCAGACGAGCCGACACACACTCGTGTTTGCCGATAGCCGGTCGATAATACTCGAAGCATCTGATGGCGGGCGCCAGTTCACCAGTCGTGAGCAGTTCGACAGGGCCCGTGGCAGTCGCTGGAAACAGATCGATCACTCTCTTGTCACACCAACTGACGAGTCTGACACCGACACAGATGACAGAACAGGGGTGTCGATCTCACCGGCGACGGCCATGCAGTCAGCAATCGCTATCAAGCGAGACTCGTATGCACGCGAAAACACCAGTACCACGTTCAAAATCGCGGCTCTGAACGATATTGAGCAGATCCTCGAACCCGGCTGTTTCGCGCCTGTGGAATTCACCCAGGTTGATGGGATCGGTGAGCAGACAGCCGCCAATCTCCGTGCCCACGAGATCACGACGCCGATTGATGTCCGCGCAGCCAGTGATTCGTATCTGTCTGAGGTGCAGGGGATCGGTCCGAAGACACTGAACAATCTCCGAGAGACAGTCACCAGAGACTCCTGAATCAGTCAAAGCGAAGTGATCGGGTGTATACGAACACTGGAACCAACCACTCCGACCTGGGCAGGAACAGTAGTGTCGGGTACCCCTGGTGTCACCCTCGGTGGGTCTGTCGGCGAGTTGCTCGTCGAGTTCAGCGAACCGCACCGCGATTAGGATATGCTGAACGGCAACACCCACGCGAGATGACTGAGGATCGTCGTCGTGTAGCTGAGGCCCAGATTGACTCGCCCGGTGTGACCGACCTGTGAGGAGTGCGTTGTAATCGTGTGAATCACAGGTATTATACTCGACACGACATACGGGTTATTATGTATGAATTGTCAAAGCGTCGGTCGTTTCTAGCTGGTGCCGGCACAGCTGCGACGGTCGGGCTTACTGGCTGCACCGGGTTCCTCAGCTCTAGCGGAACTCTCAAACTCCTCGATTTTGGATATGTCTATCCGGACGGGATATTCGATACAATCGAAGAAGAAACGGGCATCAGCGTTGAGCTGCAGACCTCCGGCAGCTCGGCAAACTCGCTTTCACTGTTACGGTCAGGACGGTCGAACAGCGATATCGTCGCGCTGGGCAACTACGCTGTGAGCCCGGCAATCGAAGAGGGACTGATTCAACCGCTCAATCTCGACGATCTTCCCGGATACGACGGCGTGTTCAAGTTCGTCAAGCAGGATTACTTCCGGGCCGACGGACAGACCTACGCTGCACCACGGTCGTTTGGCCAGACGCCGCTGGCAGTCAACACTGACAAGCTTTCGACCGACGACATAACGAGTCTCTCCGTGCTGTTTGACCAGGAGTACGAAGGCTCAGTGGGACACCGAGACGACGCCCGCCTCCAGTTTCTGTACGAACGAGCCGCGAACGGCAAAACCCCGCTGAACCCGTCTAGTGCCGACCAGATTGATTTCGCCGACACGCGGGACAATCTCAGACAACACGTCGAGATCGCTGGCAGTCTCTGGTCTTCCGGCAGTAACTCCGAACAGCTCCTCCGCTCGGGCCAGGTCGCCGTTGAGCCCGTCTGGAACTACGTCATCCACTCTATGGGACAGGACGGGTTCCCAATCGAGCGTGTCTACCCCGAGGAAGGAACCAAGGCCTGGTATCTGCAATTCTGCGTGCGCGAGGGGGCAGAAAACGTCGATGCCGCCCACGAGTTCATCAATGCATGGTATGATACCATCGGATACCAGTCGTTGGTTGAACCGTCACACATTGCGGTTCCACACGAAAGCGTCTTCGAGCGTGAAAACGTAAGCCGTAGCGAATACGGGCTTGATCAGCCCGAGCGATTTGTCTACGAGGACCCGAAATCACAGTCGCTGATTGAGCGGTACACTGAGACGTGGAACGAAGCAAAGCAGGCTGCCCAGGGGTGACGAGATGACTACGACCGAGGAGGGGACCGATGCCGCTATTCTGGAGGCAGACGGTCTCCGGAAGGAGTTCACTAACACCGTTGCCGTCGATGGACTCTCGTTGTCGGTCAGACGCGGGGAGTTTCTGTCGCTGGTCGGTCCGTCCGGCTGTGGCAAGACGACGACACTGCGCATGCTCGCAGGACTAACTAAACCAACGAGGGGGACCGTCCAGCTCGGTGGGGTCAACGTTACCGGCCGCCCCGCTCGTCAGCGAGACACGAATCTCGTATTCCAGGATCTCGTGTTGTTCCCACACATGAGCGTCGCCGAGAACGTCGGCTACGGGCTGGCCCGACAAGAGGTTCCGGCAGACGAACGCGCCCAGCGGGTCAGTGCCCTGTTGGAGACGGTTGATCTTAGTGGGCTGGGCGACCGCCGACCGACGGAACTGAGCGGCGGCCAACGCCAGCGGGTGGCGCTTGCACGCGGGCTCGCCCCTGAGCCGAGTGTTTTGCTGCTTGATGAGCCGTTATCGAGTCTCGATCGGAAGCTCCGACAGGAGATGCAGGCCGAACTGCGCCGCATCCAGCGTGACGTCGGCACGACGTTTCTGTATGTGACACACGATCAAGACGCGGCGATGAGCATGTCCGACCGGGTTGCGGTAATGAACGACGGACAGATCGTCGAGTCGGGAGCGCCGGAGTCGCTGTACGACCAGCCCGCGACGGCGTTTGTCGCGGACTTTCTGGGCGACGCCAACGTTCTCACCGGCACTGTCACCGAGCTAACCGACGGGAGTGCGACGGTCGCCGTCGGCACTGGAGCGGTCCAGGCTGATGTGGGCGCGCAGTCGCCAGCGATCAACGACGAACTCGGGGTGATGGTCCGGCCAGAAGACATTAGCCTCGGCGCCGGACCGCTCTCAGCGACAGTCCAGGCCGGTGAGTTCAAGGGATTTTACGATCGCTACACGCTCGCGCTCAACACCGACGAAGCGGGCGTAATCACTGTCCGGACCGACGCGAATGAGCGGTTTACGATAGGTGACGAACTCCGATTATCAATCACCGACGCGACAGTAGTCGTTCTGCGAGAACACATGCTAACGGTGCAGGAACTGCATCAGTCGACAGCCCCGATCGGCGTGCAGCCAGACGCA